>DATFCF010000100.1:0-3843 GCA_035253445.1 Mycobacterium sp. | reverse complement strand
TCCTTGTCCTCCACCACAGACGTAGAGTCCTTCAGCAACGATCCAACATCGATCAGTGGATTTCACCCCGCATTGACCCGTTGGAATCCGCTTGAGCCAGCCCAACTGGCAAACCCGTATCCGACGTACGCCCAGGCACGTCGCGAGGCGCCGATCTTCTATAGCCAGTTTTTCGGTGGCTGGGTGGTAACCCGATACGACGACATTCAAGCCGTCGTCAAGGACACCAAGACTTTCTCGAACAGCGGCTCGCTGGGTCCGGCGATCGTTCCCGACGAGGCCCGTCATCTCCTACCCAATGGCTATCCATGGGCGTACCCAAGTCTGGAGAACAACGATCCGCCCTCCCATACCAGGATCCGCCGGCTCGCCAACGAGGCTTTCAAGAGCAGCGTGATCGCCGCGCAAGAACCCAACGTCGTCCGCATAACCGACGAGCTGTTCCGCAAATTCGAGCACGCTGGCCGAGTCGAGTTCATGAACGAATTCGCAAACCTGTTGCCCGGCTATGTCTTATGCGAGGTCCTGGGAGTGCCGCGGTCGATGACCGAACAAGTGGTCCAGTGGGCAGACGAAGTTGTAGCCCTGCTCGACCCAAATATATCTCACGATGAACTGATGCGTATTGCGGAAAACCAAGCTCGTTGGTACAAATTCTGTGAAGAATTTATCGCCGATCGCCGCGCGAACCCGGGCGACGATATTATGTCCTGCTTGATTGATGCGCGGGTCGATGATGAGCCAGCCCTTACCGATCGAGAATTGATAAGCGCCTTCTGTCATTTCCTTATCGGAGGAAACGAGACGACCCGGCGATTCCTCGGCACCCTTGTTCTGTGTCTGCTCGATCATCCTGATCAGCTGGCCGCAGTTTCAGCGGACAGGAGCCTCGTCGAGCCGACCATTCAGGAAACGCTGCGCTATATGAGCTCGGTGCGCGGGCTGTACCGCACTGCGACCGCCGACGTGACGTTGGGCGGGGTGCACATTCCCGAAGGCGCGCCGGTGGTGCTGATGTGGGCCTCCGCCAACCACGATGACAAGTTCGAGGCCCCGGAAACCTTCAATATCTTCCGGGAACACGCCGATCGGCACCTCGCATTCAGCCGCGGCGCCCATTTTTGCATCGGGGCCCCCCTTGCGTTATTGGAATCGCGAGTCGTGCTCAACGCGGTGCTCGACAGAATGCCTGGCTTGCGCCGCGCCGATGACAAGACTCTGACCTGGACTCCCGGGGTCCTCCATTCGGGTGTGGAAACGCTGCATTTGACGTGGAACGCAAACTGACGAAGTCAGAAACTATTTCAGTACACGATGCGGAGGTAATGAATTATGTACTTCGTTAATGTCATGTATCCCAGAACATCAAGCGGACGATTCGATCATGATCACTATTTGCGGGTGCACGCGCCATTAGGTATCGGGTTGCTATGGAAGCATTTCGGGGTGAAACCGCTCACCCTGGACGTGCATACCAATACCTTCGGCGTGGATCGGACGGAGGCCAGCGCACCCTATGCAGTTATCAGCACGGTGACATTTGCGACACGCGCCGACGCCGAGTGCTTTATCGATCTCTTCGAACGCCCGCAGGAAGCGGCGGTGCTGAGTTCGGACTGGCCCAACTTCACAGACGCGCAGCCAGTGGTGGTACTCGGTTCTGTTTTGCCCATGGACGTCGACGATGTGATCCAACGGTCCCACGCCGTGATTGAGGCCGCATTCGCCGCGCCCGGGAATGGCTGAGGGCCTTGAGACTTCGCCTTCCGAGAGCGCGGACGACGCACCCTGAGCCATTCACCACCGAATCTGTCAGCACTGCTTGGCAGTCCACTCTCGTGCGTAGCGGCGAAACGCACTCCAACGCAAGGCCTTCCCTGCGCCGCGCCCGCAGGCGGGCGATTCATCGGATGCGTTGCTGAGCCTTCTTCCGCGAAATCGCAAGTGCTGTCTGAGATTTCGGGGTCACTACCAGAAGCACTCACCGTAAAGGGTGTCGGCTAAGACTGCCGCACAACCGGATCGCCGGGGTCTCGAGACTCCTCATACGCGGTCGCCGAACCCATCGCTACCCGAGCGAATGGGTGCCCCAAGGCTAAAAGCAAAGACATTCGATCGATCTGACGAGTCCAAAGGAAGACCATGACCCCCCCAGCCTCTTCTCTTGTACCCGCGCGCCGCGCCGTACGCGCCGTATTCATCTCGCTGCGCGTGCTGCTCTCGACCATCGTCACGCTTGCGGCGTGCGTGACGATGGCACACCTTCCCGCAGCCGGCGCTGATGAGGACTGCCCGCCAAACATTGGCTACCAACCGGAGTGCCAATACCGACCCTTCTACACCCCGCCGGATCCGCTGCCCGCCGGGTCGCCTGGTAACCTCGTCCGCACCGAGCCCTCGCGCATAGCGCTCGATCCCGCCGGCCACGGCAACTACGCCGCCAAGGGAACGCGGATCATGTACCAAAGCACCAACGTCCGCGGCGAACCCGTCGCTGTGACGGGCACCTACTTCGAGCCCGACAACCCGTGGCCGGGCAGCGGCCCGCGCCCCCTCATCGCGCTGGCGCCCTGGACACAAGGCCTCGGCGATCAGTGCGCCATCTCACGGCTCATCAGCGAAGGCGGTATGCACTACGGCGGCTACCTCGACTTCGTCTTCTATTACGAAGAAGGATTCCTTGCCACCATGCTGGACCGCGGATTCGCACTGGTGGTCACCGACTATCAGGGCATCGGCACCTACGGCCCGCCCACCGCAGGAATACGGGTCCCGACCGCGCACGCAGTCATCGACTCGGCGCGAGCGGCAAAGCGGCTACCGGGCACCTCTTTGGACCCGCACGGTCCGGTCGCATTCTGGGGATACGGACCAGGCGGAACAGCTGCCGGGGCCGCTATCGAGATGGCACCCAGCTATGCCCCCGAACTCGACGTCGTCGGCGCGTGGGTCGGCGCACCCAACGCCGACTACGCCCTCTACGCAGACTATGCCGATGGCTCCACGCTGGTCGGAACGATGGGGTATGCGCTCAATGCCTTCATCGCAGCCTTCCCCGAAGCCGAGCAGGCCATCATGGCCACCCTGACTCCCAGAGGCGTCGACTTTCTCCAGAAAACTCGGTACAACTGCACCGACGAAGTCATCACGAAATTCATGTTTCGCCACCTACAGCCGTACTTCAACGAAGATTTTCACCAGATCCTTGGGTCGGAGCCGATCAAATCCGCTCTAGCTGCCCAGCGGCTGGGCTCGATGAAGCCCACAGCCCCGATCCAAATCAACATCAACAGATTCGACCCGCTTTCTCCATGGGTTGGTGCCAGGCAACTGGCCGTGGACTGGTGCGCTCAAGGTGCCGACGTGCAGTTCTGGACAAACGAACAACCCCCCTTCCTCAACAAGACCGCGGCCAACAGCATGATGGTGTACTTCGTCGAGGGCGAGCGGGGCATGCAATGGATCACCGACCGGTTCAACCGGCTGCCCACCACACCCAACTGTCAACAACTACCACCACTGGATCCCGCCGGATGACGCACGCACGTCAGGCGCTGTCGGCCAGTGCCTGCTTGGCGGCGTTATATCCCGGAATGAAGGTGATGCCGGGCCCGCCGTGACAGCCGGCGCTGGCCAGATACAGGCCGTCGATCGGAATCGGTTGATCCACATAGCCTTTCGGTCCCGGCCGGTTGGGACCCATCTGGTCAGGATGAATCAGTCCGTGGCAGTAGTCGCCCCCTGGCGCGCCGAACATGGTGCCCATGTGCTTGGGGGTGAAGGTGGTGTGCCGGATGATGAGGTCCGAGAAGTTGGGTGCAAGCCGGGTGATCTTCTCGATCA
>DATFCF010000099.1:0-5183 GCA_035253445.1 Mycobacterium sp. | reverse complement strand
CTGCGGGCGTTCGCGCGGATCGAACACCTGCTCTCGGTGTACCTGCTGCGCGGGCTCAAGGGTCCGGTCGGGACTCAGCAAGATCAACTCGATCTGCTCGGCGGCGATCGCGCGAAGCTCGCGCAGCTGGAAGCTGCCGTCGCGAAGCATCTCGGTTTCTCCGAGCTGCTCACGAACGTCGGCCAGGTATACCCGCGTTCGCTCGACTTCGAGGTGGTGAGCGCGCTGCTACAGGCGGCGGGTGGACCGAGCAGCCTCGCGACCACGATCCGGCTCATGGCGGGACAGGACCTCGTGACCGAGGGCTTCAAGGCCGGCCAAGTCGGTTCATCCGCGATGCCGCACAAGATGAACACGCGGTCGTGTGAACGGGTGAACGGGCTGCAGGTGGTGCTGCGCGGATACGCGTCGATGGCGGCGGAGCTGGCAGGCGCGCAGTGGAACGAGGGCGACGTGTTCTGTTCGGTGGTGCGACGGGTCGCGCTGCCCGACGCGTTCTTCGCGCTGGACGGGCAGATCGAGACGTTCCTGACGGTGCTCGACGAGTTCGGCGCATACCCGGCGGTGATCCAGCGTGAACTCGACCGCTATCTGCCGTTCCTGGCCACTACGCGAATCCTGATCGCGGCCGTGCGCGCCGGAATGGGTCGCGAAGCGGCGCACGAGGTGATCAAGGAGCACGCCGTCGCGGTGGCGCTGGGGATGCGCGAGCGCGGTCTGGAGCCGGATCTGTTGGACCGGCTCGCGGCTGATCCGCGGTTGCCGTTGGACCGGCCCGGGTTGGATGCGGCGCTGGCTGACAAGCAAGCGTTCACCGGGGCGGCGGGCGATCAGGTGGACCGGGTGGTCGAGGCTGTCGACGAGCTGGTCAGCCGCTATCCGGAAGCGGCCAAGTACACCTCGGACGCGATCCTGTGACTTCAGTTTCGGAGTTGTCCGAGATCGACTTCACCGATCTGGACAATTTCGCTTCCGGGTTCCCGCACGCCCTTTTCGAGGTACACCGGCGCGAGGCACCCGTGTACTGGCACGCGGCGACGGAGAACACGCCCGACGGAGAGGGCTTCTGGTCCGTCGCCACCTACGCCGAAACCCTTGCGGTGCTTCGTGATCAGCAGACGTTTTCGTCGGTGACCGGCGGCTCGCGGCCTTTTGGCGGAACCCTCCTGCAGGATCTTTCGATCGCCGGTCAGGTCTTGAACATGATGGATGATCCGCGGCATTCCGAGATCCGGCGGCTGGTCAGTTCGGGCCTGACGCCGCGGATGGTCACGCGCGTGGAAGACGACCTGCGTGCGCGGACCCGACGGCTTATCGACGCCATTGAGCCGTGCAGTGCCTTTGATTTCGTGGTCGACGTGGCCGCCGAACTCCCGATGCAGATGATGTGCATCCTGCTGGGAGTGCCTGAGTCCGAACGTCATTGGCTGTTCGAGGCCATCGAGCCCAGCTTCGACTTCGGCGGTTCCCGCAAGGCCTCGATCACCCGGCTGTCCATCGAGGAAGCCGGCTCGCGGATGTACAACTACGGCCAGGAACTGATCGCAGCCAAACGGGCCGCGCCGACCGACGACATGCTGTCGGTGGTCGCCAACGCCGACGTCAGCGACGTCGAGGTATACCTGTTCTTCAACCTGCTGTTCAGCGCTGGCGCCGAGACCACCCGCAACGCGGTGGCGGGCGGGCTGCTGGCGTTGGCCGAAAATCCCGACCAGCTCGACGTTTTGCGGTCTTCTTTCGATCTGCTTCCGACGACGATCGAAGAGATGGTGCGCTGGACGTCGCCGTCGCCGTCGAAGCGGCGCACCGCAACCCGCGCGGCCACGCTTGGCGGCCAGTCGATCGAGCCTGGCCAGAAGGTGTTGGTGTGGGAAGGTTCGGCGAATCGGGATTCTCTGGTGTTCGATTCGCCGGACACATTCGACGTGACGCGTAAGCCGAATCCGCACTTGGGGTTTGGCCAGGGGGTGCACTACTGCCTCGGTGCGAACCTGGCGCGGCTGGAACTGCGCGTGCTGTTCGAGGAGCTGCTCGGCCGGTTCAGGTCGGTGCAGGTGGTCAAGCCGGTGGAGTGGACACGCAGCAACCGGCACACCGGCATCCGTCATCTGGTGGTCGAGCTGCGGGCATGAAGCCGGACGCGTTCGCGGCGGTCATGGCGACCGGCATCGTGTCAATCGCCGCCGCGGACCACGGTTTTCAAGTGGCCAGTGACGTTCTGGTAGTCCTGGCTGCCGCAGCTTTTCCAGTGCTGATCGTGATGGTGGCACGTGCTTGGCGCGGCTTCGACCTCCGCGATCTTGACGTGCCGATGGGGTTGTTCACGTACGTGGCCGCGTGTGCGGTGCTGGCGGCGCGGCTGGCTGAGCATCGGGCCGTGCTGTGGGTGCTCGCCGGCATGGCGCTGCAGGGCTGGCTGTCGCTGGCGCCGCTGGTGGCGCGGCGGATGTGGCTACGCCGAGCCGAGCTGCGTGATCAAGCGCACGGCGGCTGGGAGCTGGCGAGCGTGGCGACGTCCGGATTGGCAATCGTGTCAGCCGATCTCGACATCGTCTTCTGGGCCATGCTGTTCTGGGTGTTGGCGATGTGCATCTACGTTTTCATGACCATCCTGATCGTTCGGCGCGTGGACTTGTCGCAGCCGGACAGCTGGATCCTGATGGGCGGCGCGGCAATCGCGACGCTTGCCGGCGATCATCTGCACAGCGCGCTTCTGCCCGGGCCGATTGCGGACGGCGTCCGGGCGGTGACGATCGTGACGTGGGTGGTGGCCACGCTGTGGATCCCGCTGCTGATCTATGCGACCGCGCGCCGGTTCGCCGGCGTCGCGTGGGCAACGGTGTTCCCGCTGGGCATGTATGCGTCGGCGACATATGCGATGGCGGTTGAAACAGGCTGGCGGTGGCTGACCGTCGTGTCGTTGGTGTTCTCCTGGATTGCGTTGGCGGCGTGGGCTGTCGTTCTCTCGCGCTCTCGCGATTTGTGGAGCCGCAGCGGCGGTGATCGCCGCTAGGACTCCACAAATCACTGAGGCCAACCGATTGCGAACTTGATCTCCGCGATCACCCGCTGCGGGTACTCCGTCAAATCCAACCAAGTAAACCGAAGCACCTTCCAGCCGAGGAGCGAGATCTTGTTCTGGCGCTCGCGATCCTTCTGGAAGTCTTCGTGATCACTGTGAAATGCCCAGCCATCGGCCTCGAGGGCGACCTTTTGTCTCGGAAATGCGACATCGACTTTGTAGCCGCCCACAGGGTAATTCGTACGCCATCCCGTGATGCCGCTGTCCCGCAGCAGCTTGACCAGTAGCCGTTCGGCCTCCGACCGCGCTCCGTCAGCGGCGGCCTGCAGCAAACGCCGCGCGGCAGGCGATCCATGGCGGCCCTTGTTGCGCAAATGCGCGCGCCACAGTTGACGCAGTTCAACATGGCGCTGCAACGCTGTGTCCATCAGCTTCGCGCCGCCGCGCTGTCGGACCGCCGCCTCGATAACAGTCAGCGGTAATGCGGTTACGCATAGACCCTTTCGCTCGACGATGTCCGCATGCTTCAGATCCCGACGCCGGAGCCGTGTACCCGCTCGTTTGCGGAGGCGGGAGTTCCGGGGAACTGTCACCTCAATCACGTCTGGCGGGTACTTCGTGAGGGAGTGCCACCACGCCGCCGCCAAGCCGCTAGCAGTTGCTTGCGAGCCATAGCTCCACACCGCCGCGCGGGTGCGTGCCTCGGGGCCAAACGGTCTGTTGTCGACAAAGTAGACGCCGCGCGAGCACCGGAGCCACCGGCCGGACCTCACTCGTCGGTTGATCGCATCTTGGCTGAGGCCGGCACGGTTGGCTTGAGCGAGGGTGATTACTCCGTCATGTCGGCGTAGGTAATCGTCGAGCACGGACTATTGGATGCGCCCGACGGCCACTCGGTTCCCACCTCCGCGATTTGTGGAGTCGCACCGGTGCTCACCGCCGCTAGGACTCCACAAATCGCCCGCGGGGCTAGCGGCGCCGTGCGATGCCCGCGGCACGTAGTTCGAGGGTGGCCAAGCCGCGGATGGCCAGCTCGTCCTCGCGTCGCCAGGCCCCAACCGGGTCGGCGCTGATCGTCGCGAGCTTGGCCAGCGGCCGGTTGGCCAGCGCGCGCAGGGCAAGCAGCTGTTCACCTGCCGGTGTGGAGGCCAGCGCGATCGCGGTCCATTTCCGCCGGAAGAAGCGCACCCGCAGAAACAGCCACGGCATCGCGACGAACAGGATCGGCGGCGCGGCCACCGCGATCGCGAGCACCCACGCCAGCCATGACGCGGTGTTGTCGAGGCTGTGCCCCGCACCGGCGATGTCCAGCGCGGCTTCACTGGCAGCGCGCAAAGGCTTGCTCAGCGCGTCGCCCACCAGCGGGACGTCGTCGGTGCGGTCTCCCGCCGTATTGAGGTTGTCGGCGACGCCGTTGGCCCCGCTCTGGACCTGGCGGCCCACCGCGGCGATGGTCGACACCGCAGAATGCACGGCCATTCCGACCAGCAGCCACGCCACGGTCCAGAACGCGATGACGATGTCGCTGATCAGCTGCGCCAGCAGGCGTGCAGGCGTGGTGGCATAAGGCACAAACCGGGAAGTCATTCCTCTGATGCTGCCCGATAGGCTGGCCCGATGCGCCCCGCTCTGTCTGACTATCAGCATCTGGCCAGCGGCAAGGTTCGCGAGCTGTACCGCGTCGACGACGAGCACCTGCTCATGGTCGCCACCGACCGCATCTCGGCCTACGACTACATCCTGGACTCCGAGATCCCTGACAAGGGTCGCATCCTCACCGCGATGAGCGTCTTCTTCTTCGACTATGTCGAGGCGCCCAACCACCTGGCCGGCTCGCCCGACGACGAGCGCATCCCCGAGGAAGTGCTCGGCCGCGCGCTGGTGGTTCAGGAACTCGAAATGATGCCGGTGGAGTGTGTGGCCCGCGGCTACCTCACCGGCTCCGGTCTGATCGACTATCAGAAGACCGGCAAGGTGTGCGGTATCGCCTTGCCGCAGGGTCTCGCCGAGGCCAGCAAGTTCGCCCAGCCGCTGTTCACCCCGGCCACCAAAGCCGAACTGGGACAACACGATGAGAACATCTCGTTCTCCGACGTGATCGAGCTGGTGGGCGCCGCGCGCGCCGACCAGTTGCGTGACCGCACATTGCAGACCTACATCC
>DATFCF010000098.1:0-3949 GCA_035253445.1 Mycobacterium sp. | reverse complement strand
GGCAACACGATCGTCGAGGCTCCGACCGCCCTGCCAAGTGTTTCTGCGGCACCCGTCAACACCGCGGCACGCCGGTAATCCCCTTCCTCGGCGGCAATCCAGGCCAACCCCTCCAGGCAGGCCGCGGCCTGGCGCGGATCGTCGACGACATAGGTCAACTGCAGCGCCTCCTTGAGTAATTCGCCGGCACGATCTGGCCGACGGTGCCGCCACCAACCAATTCCCAACGACCACAACGCATATTCGCGATACACCGATTCACCGTGGGCTTCGGCGAGGGCAAGCGCCTTCTCCTGCCAGAGAAGCGCGCGGCCGATCTCGCCGAGGAATTCCAGGCCCCAGCCCAGCAATACCATCGCCGTGACCCGCAGAGTGGGGCTGTCCGCGTTGGTTAGCGCGTCCTCCAAACACCTACAGGCAGTTTCGAATTCGCCGCTCACCAACGCGACGAACCCCTCGCCGATGGTGATCATTGCCTGCGCCCCGGGGTCGGCCATCTGCTCCACAAGGGCCCGCCCCTGCGCGACGTGAGCCGTCGCGACCGACATATCGGCTTGCAGGGCGGCGATCATGGTGGCGCCGTACAGTGCCTTGATCCGCTGGGTGGTGGGCACCGATGGCGTCGCGTCCAGCGCCAGGTTCAGCCACCGGCGCGTCTCGGTGAGCGCACCTCGGGCGATTCCGAACGGATGGACGGCGCCGGCGATGTCGAGCGCCGTCTCCGGGCAGTCATTCAGACTGAATTCGAGCGCGGCCAGGAGGTTGCGCCCCTCCTGCTCCAGCCGCTTAATCCATTTCACCTGCAGTGGGCTGAACCAATCTGCGGCAGCATCATTCACCAACCGCCGATACCACTCCGCATGCCGCCGTTGCAGCTCCGTGAGTTCGCGGGCATCGTCGATCCGTTCGCGACCGTAGTCTCGCAGCGTCTCGAGCAACCGGAAGCGAACACTGCTGCCCCTATCCAGCCGCGTCACGATCGACTTGTCCACCAACGCCGAAAGCAAGTTCACGACGTCCTCGGACGTGAAGTCGCCGCCATTGCAAATTTCTTCTGCCGCTTCAAGTTCGAAGCTGCCGGCGAACGCTGACAGCTGCCTCCACAGTTGCTGTTCTGCAGGCGTGCATAGGTCGTAACTCCAACCGACACTCCAGCTCAACGTCTGCTGCCGCGCCGGCGCGCTCCTGCTGCCGCGGGTCAGCAACGCGTACCGATCGTCCAACCGTTCCAGCAGTTGCTCAAGCGAAATCGCCCTCAATCGCGCGGCCGCCAACTCAATCGCCAACGGCAACCCTTCGAGCTTGGAGCAAATCCGCGCCACGATTTCCCTGGTGTAATCGGTGAGTTGAAAATCCGGTACGGCCGCAGCGGCACGATCAGCGAACAACGTCTCCGCGTCGCTGGGAGGTAACCCATGAAGAATCGTTTCGGCGTCAGCGGATCGACATGTCAGCGGCGATAGCCGCAGCACCGCCTCCCCGCCGATGCCTAGTGCCTCTCGAGTGGTCGCGAGGATCCGCAATTCCGGGCAGGCTCGCAACAGTGTTTCGGCCACCTTGGCCGTCGCCTCGACCACCTGCTCGCAGTTGTCCAGGACCACCAGCAGTTTCCGCGAGCACAGAAACTTGATCAGCAAGTCGTGCAGCGGTCGGCGTGACTCGTCGCGCAGACCGAGGCTGACGGATACGACGTCTTCCAACGATGATCCGTCGTGCAGGTCACCCAGTTCGACGAGCCACACCCCGTCGGGGAAATCCCGCCGCGCCTCGCTCGCGGCACGCAGGGCAAGCCGGGTCTTGCCGACGCCGCCGATACCGGTCAGGGTCACCAGCCGGGAGGACGACAGCATGTGCATCATGGCCGACAACTCGTTGCGGCGACCGACGAAGCTGGTCAACTCCAGGGGAAGATTGCCAAGCAGATGGCGGGCGCCGGGCGCAACCACGCGTGGTTCGAGTCGGCCCGCCTCCGGTTCGGGCTGCAGCGCCATTTCGTCCACTGTGAAGCCGAGCCGTCGCTGCACCCGCTGGATCTCCTCACCCAACGAACTGGCGGTTGGTCGCTCTGCAGGGTTATGGGCCATCGCCCTTTCAACGATCGTGGATACGTCCTCGGGGATGCCGGACTCGCGCAAGTCTGGCGCCGACTCACCGGTGATGCGCACGAACTGCGCCACCAGTTGTTCACCGCTGCGGCGCTCGAATGCGGCGTGCCCGGTCAGGGCGGCGAACAGAGTAGCGCCGAGTCCGTAAACGTCGGAGGATTGGCTGGGCGGATCACCTGTGATGGTTTCTGGAGCGGCGAACGCCGGCGACCCGGTGAAGGTGCCGGCGGCGGTCTCGAATCCGCCTGCGATGTGGGCGATTCCGAAGTCGCTCAACGCCCACTCGCCGTAGTCAGTGAGCAGGATGTTGGCCGGCTTGACGTCGCGGTGCAAGACGCCGTGCTGATGCGCAGTCTGCAGGGCGGCAGCCATCTTCACCCCAAGTCGCACGACCTCATCAAGGGAAAGGGGGCCGTGCTGGCGGATCCGTGCATCCAGCGAACCTTGCCCGTGGTACTGCATCACCAAATACGGAAAGCCGCTTTCGGTTTCGCCGACCTGCAGAACACCCACGATGTTGGGGTGGCCGGTGAGTCGGCCCATCGCGCGTTGTTCGCGCAAGAACCGCTCGCGCTTATGGTTCTCGTCGAGTTTGGCGTTCAACACCTTCACCGCCACCAAGCGGTCAAGCGCGGTCTGAGTGCACTTGTAGACGATGCCGAATCCGCCACGCCCGACCTCTTCGGCATTGGAGAAGCCCGCCGCGCTCAGCTCCGTGACGACGGCCGAGCCGACGTCGCGCTGCGTCCTGAACGAGTCGCTGTCCATCATCGATTTCCTGCGATGTGACCGAGCATAGGCGTCCGAGCAAACGATCGGACGTTTTCTGCGGCGACTTGGCGACGTCTACTTCGTCAGGCGGCGCCCGGCAAGTATGCCCAGACGTTTATGGCGGTCATCCCCAGTCGCGCCGACCGGCCGCCGGGTCTGTTCCGGTCGGCAGAGCCCTTGGAATGGCCGAGTTGACTGCCGGCGCGGCACCTGAATCTCCTTGTGATGCAGACCAATCGGTTCCGGCACAGATGAGATCAGACGGAACGACGTTGGTTGGCAGCGGTATGCCGAGGCCTGGAATCGATGGGAGACTCAGCGACGGGGGTGCCACCAGATTGCTGACGCCCGTAGCCAGCGGGCCGGTCACCGGGTCTAACACCGGAGTCACGGCCGCCGAGGACGCTGCTGCGGTGCCAGGGACGGGCGGCGCGGGTGGCGGAATGAGGCCCGCGACCGAGTTGACGCTGCTCTGCAGCGTGCGTGCGACACCGGGAGGCGTGAGCAGATCGGCGGCGCTCAGCTGGGTTGGCCCGGTTGGCGGCGTGGGCGGCCTAACGGTGTTCGCGGTGGCCACCGCGGAACCGCCGGGGGCAGGCGGCGTCGGAGGCGCGGGAACCTGCACCGAACTGGCAGCCGGAACAGCCGGCGCAGGCGGCGACGGAGGGTTGGCAGTGCCCGCGGCGGCATCGATTGGTGCGCCCGGAGCGGGCGGAGACGGCGGCGCCATGTTCTCCAGCGCGTTGGCCGCGGGAACCGCTGGAGCAGGGGGTCCCGGTGGCGACACGTTGCCGGCGGCGCCATCGATGGGAGCCGCAGGTGCCGGCGGCGCAGGCGGTGTAGCCGCGCCGGCCGAATTGGCTACTGGCACAGCAGGACTGGGCGGCGCTGGGGGCGACGCGATTCCGGCGGCGCCGTCGATCGGCGCGGCCGGCACCGGCGGGGCCGGAGGTGATGCCATTCCGCTGGCACCGTCGATCGGCGCAGCCGGAACAGGCGGAGCCGGCGGTGTGGCCACCTCAACCGAACTCGCCGCAGGCACCGCAGGAGTTCCCGGGGCAGGCGGCGTCGCG
>DATFCF010000097.1:0-5418 GCA_035253445.1 Mycobacterium sp. | reverse complement strand
TCACCCGCGTCAAGCAGATCACCGCCGCCGTCGACGTGCCCATCTCGGTCGACATCGAATCGGGGTACGGGCAGGCACCCACCCGGCTGATCGAAGGCCTACTCGACGCCGGCACTGTCGGGCTGAACATCGAAGACACCGTGCACAGCGAGGGCGGCCGGCCCCGGTCGGCCGGCGAGCACGCCGAACTCGTCGGTGCGCTGCGCGCGGCCGCCGACGCGTCGGGAGTGCATGTGGTGGTCAACGCCCGCACCGACCTGTTCCTGCGCCAGGACGGCGACGAATCGGACCGTGTCGACCGCGCCATCGCGCGGCTGACCGAGGCGGCCGCGGCAGGCGCCGACGTGCTGTACCCGGTGGGGCGCCACGACGCGGATACGTTGCGGCGGTTGGCTTCTGAGCTGCCATTGCCGATCAATGCGATCGCGTTGCCAGACCAGGACGACCCGGCATCGTTCGGACCGCTCGGAGTGGGGCGGATCAGCTTCGGCCCGTTCCTGCAATACGCGCTCGCCGGACGTGCGAAGGAGATCCTGGCCCGCTGGGCTTAGCATTCCGGCGTGAGTGGTGACGACGACGGCAGCTGGCATGACCAGCAACCGGTGATAGTGGCTGCCGGAGTGGCAGCGTTGGTGCTGTTGGCGTTGCTGCTGTGGGCGGTGATCCGCACCGCCGACAAGTCGTCGCGCCCACCCGAACCCGTGGAATTCGCCCCGTCGTCCGCCACGTCGTCGATTTATACGACGAAGCC
Source organism: Mycobacterium sp. (assembly GCA_035253445.1). Taxonomy (GTDB): domain Bacteria; phylum Actinomycetota; class Actinomycetes; order Mycobacteriales; family Mycobacteriaceae; genus Mycobacterium. The sequence goes on along the minus strand of DATFCF010000097.1, from coordinate 4,667 downwards.
GACATCGAGCACGAGCTACTCGGTGCCGAGAGTGCAAACCAGCCAGGACAATCCGGTCGTCACGGGGCCTTCCGGGGAGTCGCCGGCCGAGGCGCCTGGCGACACCGAGACGACCGACACCCCCACCACAACGTCCAACCCCTACGTCACCACGACGCCAACCAACGCCGGCCACATCTAGGGCAGAACCGCTACGACACGACTTGAGCTGGATACGCTCATGTCCCAGCTGGGCGTTCACCGAATGTGAACGGCTCACATCGGGATGGCGGCGGCGGTGAGCACACCGTGATCGGCGCTTCACACGAGGCGACATTGCGGCAATATCGGCTGCTTAGCCTTCTGCGCATGCGGTCTGTAAGAAACGTCGTGGTGGTCGGCCATGGCATGGTCGGTCACCGGTTCGTCGAGGCGTTGAGATCGCGCGATCCCGACGGCGGATGGCGGGTCACCGTGCTCGCCGAGGAGGCCGACGCCGCCTATGACAGGGTCGGGCTCACCGGCTACACCGAGCACTGGAACCGCGATCTACTCGCCCTGCCGGGCAACGATTACCGCGGCGACGACCTCGTCGACCTTCGGCTCGGCAGCCCCGTCGCCGAGATCGACCGCGCTGCGAAGGCGGTGCTGACCGCGGACGGAGAACGCGTCGACTACGACGCGCTGGTGTTGGCCACCGGTTCGTACGCATTCGTCCCGCCGGTGCCCGGGCACGACCTGCCGTCCTGCCACGTCTATCGCACCCTCGACGATCTCGACGCGATCCGCGCCGACGCCATGCGTGCGGTCAAAGCCGGCGACGCCCCCGCGGGCGTGGTGATCGGCGGCGGCCTGCTGGGGTTGGAGGCCGCTAATGCGTTGCGCCAGTTCGGACTGCAGACCCACGTCGTGGAGATGGCGCCACGGCTGATGGCCCAGCAGCTGGACGAGGCCGGCGGTGCCCTGCTCGGCAGGATGATGAGCGACCTCGGCATCGCCGTACATGTCGGCGTCGGCACCAAAGCTATTGAGCCGGCACAACGCAATCGGCCCGTCCGGCGGTCCGCCGAGCACGACTCGGTGCGGGTGACGCTGAGCGACGGGACGGTCATCGACGCCGGCTTGGTTGTCTTCGCGGCGGGCGTGCGCCCCCGCGACGAGTTGGCGCGGGCGGCGGATATCGAGGTTGCCGAGCGCGGCGGTGTGCTCACTGATTTATCGTGTGCTACACGGGATCCCAACATTTATGCGATCGGCGAGGTGGCCGCGATCGAGGGCCGCTGCTACGGCCTCGTCGGCCCCGGCTACACCAGCGCCGAGGTCGTCGCCGACCGACTGCTCGGTGGCGCCGCAGAGTTCCCCGAAGCCGACATGTCGACCAAGCTCAAGCTGCTCGGCGTCGACGTCGCCAGCTTCGGCGATGCGATGGGCCACACGCCGGACTGCCTCGAAGTGGTCGTCAACGACCCGGTCAATCAGACCTACGCCAAGCTGGTGCTGTCCGACGATGCCACGACGCTTCTGGGCGGCATCCTGGTGGGCGACGCATCGTCGTACGGTGTGCTGCGGCCAATGGTCGGCGAACGGCTTCCCGGCGATCCGATGGCGTTGATCGCCCCCGCCGGATCTGAAGGTGGCGCAGGGGCATTGGGCGTCGGCGCCCTTCCGCCCACCGCGCAGATCTGCTCGTGCAACAACGTCACCAAGGGTGATCTCGCCGAGGCCATCGCAGGTGGCTGCTGCGACGTCGGTGAGCTGAAGAAGTGCACGCTGGCGGGCACCTCGTGCGGCTCATGCGTGCCGCTGCTCAAGCAGCTGCTGGAAGCCGAGGGTGTCGAGCAGTCGAAGGCGCTGTGTGAACACTTCAGCCAGTCGCGGGCCGAGCTGTTCTCGATCGTCGCCGCGACGTCGATCCGGACGTTCACCGGTCTGATCGAACGTTTCGGCACCGGAAAGGGTTGCGACATCTGCAAACCCGTGGTCGCGTCGATCCTGGCGTCCACGAGTTCTGAACACATCCTCGACGGCGAGCAGGCCTCGCTGCAGGACTCCAACGACCACTTCCTGGCCAACATCCAGAAGAACGGCAGCTACTCGGTGGTGCCGCGGTCACCGGGCGGTGAGATCACCCCCGAGCAGCTCATCCTGATCGGCGAGATCGCCCGCGACTTCAACCTGTACACCAAGATCACCGGCGGTCAGCGCATCGACATGTTCGGCGCGCGGGTGGACCAGCTTCCGGAGATCTGGCGTCGCCTGGTCGACGGAGGCATGGAATCCGGCCACGCCTACGGCAAGGCACTGCGGACGGTGAAGAGCTGCGTCGGCAGCACCTGGTGCCGCTATGGCCAGCAGGATTCCGTCAACATGGCCGTCGAGATCGAGAAGCGCTATCGGGGCCTGCGCGCACCGCACAAGATCAAGATGGCCGTGTCGGGGTGTGCCCGCGAATGCGCCGAAGCCCAAAGCAAGGACGTCGGCGTCATCGCCACCGAGAAGGGCTGGAACCTCTATGTGTGCGGCAACGGCGGCATGTCGCCGCGGCACGCGCAACTGCTGGCCGGTGACCTCGACGACGAGACGCTGGTCCGCTACATCGACCGGTTCCTGATGTTCTACATCCGCACGGCCGACCGCTTGCAGCGCACGGCGCCGTGGCTGGAGGCGATGGATTTCCCTGACAAGACCGGCTTGGACCACCTGCGCGACGTGGTCTGCAACGACTCACTCGGCCTGGCCGCCGAGTTCGAAGAGGCCATGGAGCGCCACGTCGCCGGCTACGCATGTGAGTGGAAGGGTGTGCTCGAGGATCCGAACAAGCTGTCGCGGTTCGTATCGTTCGTGAACGCGCCCGATGTCGCCGATCCGACGATCGAGTTCACCGAACAGTCCGGGCGCATCGTGCCCATCGGGATGCCGAAGGTACGGGGGTAGCCGAATCATGACTCTGCTCAACGATGTCCAGGTTTGGACGGCCGCATGCGCGTACGACTACCTGATCCCCTGCCGCGGCGTCGGAGTGCTGTTGGCCGACGGCACGCAGGTCGCGTTGTTCCGGCTGGACGACGGCTCTCTGCATGCGGTGGGCAACATCGACCCGTTCTCCGGGGCGGCGGTGATGTCGCGCGGCATCGTGGGCGACCGCGGCGGCCGGCAGACGGTTCAGACGCCGATCAAGAAGCAGGCCTTCGCCCTCGACGACGGCAGTTGCCTCGACGATCCCGAAATCTCGTTGCCCGTGTACGCGACGCGCATCACTGCCGACGGCCAAGTAGAAGTCGGCGCTTAGGCCGCGACCGGCACCTGGGCGCGGCGGAAGCGGTTCACTATCAGCCGCACCAACCCGGGATGCAGGCCCAGCGGCTCAGTCACCACGTCGGCGCCGCTGCACCGCAGCCGGTCCTGAAACAGCCCTTCCGACAACAGATATGACGCGACCACCACCCGTCGCGCGCCGCGGCGCCGCAGCGTCGCCACCGCGTCGGCCACCCCAGGCGTGCCAGTTGCGGCGAAGGCCAACTCCACACGTGAACCAGTGGTCGCCGAGAGCCAGGTGGCCATCATGTGCAGGTCACGCCGGGCCGATGGATCCGAGGTACCCGCGGCCGCGAGGATCACCGAATCATCTTGGCGCCAGCCGGATTCGATAAGTCGGTCGGCCAGTACCCGTACTAGCTGCGGCCCCGGTCCGAGCGCTTCGGTGACCGTGACGTCGGTGCGCCCGCCAGCCGCGACGTGCGCGGGAATGTCACTGCTGACGTGATAGCCGCGTGACAGGAACGCCGGCACCACCACCGCGGGCCCGTCCAGCGACGCCAGCACCTCGGAGGGCGTCGGGCCGAGCACGTCGACGAACGACACGTGCACCTGCTCGCCTAGCGCCGCGGAAACCCTATGCGCGAGATCGCCGATCATCGACACCCCGCGTTGCTTGCGCGTGCCGTGCGCCACCATCATCAAACTCATAACGCGTGTACCAAGTCATCGTCGACGGTCAGCCGATAGCCACGCTTCACCACTGTCGACACGATGTTCTTGTCGCCCAACGCCGTTCGCAGGCGCAGCACCGCGGTCTCCACGGCGTGGGTGTCGGTGCCGCTGCCTGGCAGCGCGCCGAGCAGATCGCCGCGTGACACCACCGCGCCTGGACGATGCGCGAGTGCCCGGATCGTCGCCATCCCTGCCGGCGACAGCGATTTGACCACGCCGTCGACCATCACACAGGTACCGCGGATCTCCAGTACGTGACCCGCTACCCGCACGGTGCGTGACTGCAGCAGCGGCAGTTCGTCCGTGATATGACGGGCCAACGCGCCCAACCGCATTCGTTCGGGCGCCGACGTCGGCACGCCCAGCCGCACCAGCGGTCGCGCCGTAACCGGGCCCACACACATCGCATGAACCGAGGTGCGCAGCGCCGAGAGCACGGCGTCTTCGATGCCCATCTCGGTTGCGCGCATCAGCACCGACGCGACCGCGGGCGCCGACGTGAAGCTGACCGCGTCGAACTTCTCCTCGGCGATTCCTGCCACCAGCTGGTCGAAGTCTCCGTTGCGCGGCGCGGGATGCCAGCGATACACCCGGATCGGCACCACTTCGGCGCCCGCCGCGCGCAGCTCGTCGAGGAACTCGGGGAACGGATCCCAGTCGTCGGTGGCGCCGTGCAGCTGTACGGCGATGCGCTGTCC
>DATFCF010000096.1:0-20704 GCA_035253445.1 Mycobacterium sp. | reverse complement strand
GTCCCCGAACTGGCTCAGCTGTACTACGAGCAGGCGCCTGCCCGCACGATGGCCGCGTTCTCCGAGTGCTTCGGCCGGCTGCACGACCGCGGTTTACTCGACGTGCCCGAACCTTCGCTTGCCGCAGAGCATTTCGCGTTCCTGATCGTCGGTAGATGCATCGATCAGGCGCTGTTCTGCGGCGGACCGCAAGTATTGGCCGCCGTCGACGTCGAACGTCATGTCCGTGCAGGCGTGCAGGTGTTTCTCGGCGGTTATCGGCCGCGCATGGCGGCCGGGTAGCGATAGGCTCCCGGCGTGGACGCCGTGGTCGGCCTGCTCGACGGTGTGCGAGCGCGAGGCGCTTTCGTGTTGCGGATGATGATGGATCCGCCGTGGTCGATGAGCATTCGCGACGAAGCCCCACTGACGTTGATCTGCCAAACCCACGGCAGCGCCGTGATCGTCGGCGAGAGCAGCGGAACCGTCTGGCTGCGCCCCGGGGACGTCGCACTGACCCGCGGTACCGAGCACTACATCTTCGCCGACGACCCGGCCACGACTCCCATGATCGTGATCCATCCCGGACAACGCTGCACCACACTGTCCGGCGAAAGCCTGAGATTCGAGATGTCCATCGGGGTGCGGACATGGGGCAACAGCCCGTCGGGCGCGACGCGGTCGGTGATCTGCGCCTACGAAGGCCACAGCGAGGTCAGTGCCCGGCTACTCGATGCGTTGCCGAGCGTGCTGGTGTTGCGCGCGGACGAATGGGACACGCCCCTGGTGGAGCTACTGTCCGCCGAGGCGGGCGGCGACGGCCCCGGGCAGGAGGCCTACCTGGACCGGATGCTCGACCTGCTGTTGATTGCGGTGCTGCGCACCTGGTTTGACCGCGAGGGCAACTCTCCGACCTGGTGGCACGCCGAGCACGACCCGATGGTGGGCCCGGCACTGAAGCTGATCTACAACAATCCCGCTCATCCGTGGACGGTGGCGAATCTTGCTGCGGCCGTGGGGTGTTCGCGTGCAGTGTTCGCCCGGCGGTTCACCGAGCAGGTGGGCGAGCCCCCGATCGCGTTCCTCACCAGTTGGCGGCTCGCGCTGGCCGCAGACCTTCTGCGGTCAAGCCAGGCCACGATCGCCGCGGTGGCGAGGCAGGTCGGCTACAGCACGCCGTTCGCGTTGAGTAGCGCGTTCAAACGCGCGTACGGCGTCAGCCCGGCCACCCACCGCGCCACCGCGACGTACCCGGACACAGGCATCGAGTCGACGGCGCTCTAGCTGCCGATCCAGTTTCCGTGGAAGCCATACGGAACGCGTTGCGGCAGCTTGATTCTCGCTACCGGCTTACCCTCAAAATCGGACGCATCGAGGATCACCAGATCGCTGCCGTCGCGGGCAGGGTCGTAGACGTATCCCATGTACCAGCCGGTGCTCTCGTCGGGGACACCTGCGCCCGGCACGAACACCGCCTCACCGGGGCCGCCAGGCGAATCCGCCGTGCCGAAGGCGTGCTCTTGCGCACCGCCAGTCGTGAGGTCGTAGCGGACCAGCTTGTTCGTGCTGACCGAGACGGCGTAGCGGGCGGGCAACGTCGCCAAACGGTCGTCGATGCGCGGGAACTCCACCGCACGGTCGTCGACCTGGCGTTCGGTGACGGTGCCGGTCTGCAGATCGATCGTCCATGTCCACAGCACCCCGTCGGCGTCGAATCCGCCGCTGTGACGCCATAATTCGGGATAGCGCACCGCCTGCAGGACAATCGAATTGCCACTGTTGTACGCGTTGGCGACGTGGAACACGTAGCACGGGTCGATCTCGAACCAGCGCACCGCTCCGAACGGGTCGTCGCGGCGCAGCACGCCAAGGCGCGCGCCGTAGTCGTCGTCCCACCGGTACGGCATATCGCCGTCGCCCTTGAGCGCGACGTCCATGTTGAACACGATCGGCAGATCCATGAACACCACATGCTCGGCGGTCAGCGCGAAGTCGTGCATCATCGTCAGCGCCTTGACCTCGAGTGGGCGATTGATCGTCAGCTCGCCATTCGCGTCGGCCCGGTGATAGGTGACGTGGGGTTCGAAGATGTTGCCGTAGCCGAAGAAGTGCATCTCCCCGGTGGTGGGGCAGATCTTCGGATGCGCGGTCATCGAGTCGACGAGCTTGCCGCCGAAGTCGTAGGCACCGACGGTCTCCAGATCGTTGGTGATCTCGTACGGCAGCGACGACTCGACCAGTGCCAGAGTCTTGCCGGCGTGGTTGACGAGGTGGGTATTGGCGGTGCCCGCCCGCAGGTTGCGGGTGCCGTCGGCGTTGTAGACCGGCATGTCGTTCTCGAAGCTCTCGGTGCGCACCCAGCGGTTGCGGTACCAGGCGGCACGTCCGCCCTCGAGCCGGACGCCGTGGATCATGCCGTCGCCGGTGAACCAATGCGCGGTGGCCTGTCGCGGGTTGGGGCCGTTACGCAGGTACCAACCGTCGAGTTCGGCCGGGATCGCGCCCTCGACGGGCAGGTCGAATTCCGTCAGCTCGTCGGCGACGGGTGCGTAGTTGCCCCGTTGGAAGAACTGTCCGGAGCCGAAGATGGCTGAGGTATCAGAGGTGGTGTCGGTCATCTGGATCTCCATTCCGTGTGGTCCCACCATGACATGTCACTAATGACATGTCAAGAGTGGAATGTAGGATGGTTTCGTGAGTCTGCGGATTGCGGCGTTGGGGTTGCTGGCCCAAGAACCCGGCAGCGGGTATGACCTGCTCAAACACTTCGAGAAGTCGATGGCCAACGTCTGGCCGGCGACGCAAAGCCAGTTGTACGGCGAGCTCAACAAACTCGCCGACGCGGGTTCGATCGAGGTATCCGATATCGGCCCTCGCGGCCGCAAGGAGTACCGCATCACCGAGGCCGGCCGCGCGGAGCTACGGCGCTGGGTGGCCAATCCGCAGGCTGATCCGCCCTTCCGCAGCGCGGAACTGCTGCGCGTGTTCCTTCTGGGTGAGATACCCCGCGACCAGGCGCGCGAGCACATGGCTGGAATGGCGGAGCGGGCTGACGCCGAGGTCAAGCGGCTGGAGGAGCTGCGCGACTCCATCGACTGGACCGACGACGAGGGCCTGTTTTACGGCCGAGCCGCGCTGGAGTACGGCCTGCGGATGTATGCGATGCAGGCGGACTGGGCTCGCTGGCTGGTCACTGCCATCGACGAGCGCAGCAAGACCTAAAGGTTGCATCGCGATAGTTTCCGATATATCGTCAACGTATCGGAAACGCGTTTGGCGTTTCCCGTCGAACGTAAGGATCAACGTCAATGACCAACCCATTCACACCACCTCCCGGCGGATTCGGCTTCGGTTTCGGACCCGGTGACCGTCGTGCCTTCCATCAGCAGCGGCGCCAGGCTCGTCGCGATTTCCGCGAGCAGTTCCGGGGCCATCTCCGCGAGCACGACGCCGGTCACGACGGCCCGTTTCCCTTCGGGCCGGGCCGCGGCTTCGAGTTCGGCTTCGATCCGCGCGGCGGCTTCGGTTTCGGTTTCGGGCCCGGTGGCCGTGGCGGCGGACGAGGGCGCGGCCGGGGACGCGGCCGTCGCGGCGATGTCCGTGCGGCCATCCTCAAGCTGCTAGCCGAGCGGCCCATGCACGGCTACGAAATGATCCAGGAGATCGCCGAGCGCAGCCAGAACCTGTGGCGCCCCAGCCCCGGCTCGGTCTATCCGACCCTGCAGCTGCTGGTCGACGAGGGTCTGCTGGTCGCACGCGAAAGTGACGGCAGCAAGAAGCTTTTCGAGCTGACCGACGACGGCCGCGCCGCCGCCGAGAAGGTCGAAACCCCGCCGTGGGAGACCATCGCCGACGATGTGGAGCCCGGACACGTCAACCTGCGCAGCGCCGTCACCCAGTTGATGGGCGCGGTGGCACAGGGTGCCTACGCGACGAGCCCGGAGCAGCAGGAGCGCATCGTCGACATCGTCAACAACGCCCGCCGCGAGATCTACGGCATCCTCGGCGAAACCGAGTAGGACAGCCCGAGGCGGAATAAGTCCGGCGGGAGTGGTGTACGCAATCAGTATGCAAACATTCCCGCTGGGCCCGTTCCATGTCGGCCGCGTCGGGTTCGGCGCCATGCAGTTGCCAGGACCCGGCGTGTTCGGCCCGCCGCGCGACCACGACCAGGCGATTGCGGTCTTAAAGCGCGCAATTGAGCTGGGCGTCAACCACATCGACACCGCGCAGTTCTACGGGCCGAACGTCTCCAACGATCTCATCCGCGAAGCGCTTCACCCGTACCCCTCCGACCTGGCGCTGGTCAGCAAGGTGGGAGCGCGCCGCGACGACACCGCAGCGTGGACGCCCGCACAGGAGCCCGACGAGTTGCGGGCCGACATCGAAGAGAACCTGCGAACGCTCGACATCGACCGCCTCGCCGCCGTCAATCTGCGCATCCACGCCGGTGATCCGAGTGCGATCGGCCCGGTCGACCGCGACCTGTTCGACCGTCAGCTCACCACGATGATCCAGGCCCGCGACGAAGGCCTCATGGCCGGAATCGGCTTGAGCAGCATCACCATTGAGCACCTGCAGATCGCCTTGGACCGCACCGAGATCGTCACCGTGCAGAACGCGTTCAATCTCGTCGACCGTACTTCCCAACCGGTGCTCGACGCGTGCATCGAACACGGCATCTCATTCGTGCCGTTCTTTCCGCTGGGTTCGGGATTCACTGCTGACAACCCGGTGCTCGGCCACCCCGCCGTTCAACTTGAGGCCGCCAAGCTCGGGCGCACTCCTGCCCAGGTCGCACTCGCGTGGACATTGTCGTTGGCGCCCAACGTATTGCTGATACCGGGTACCTCGTCGGTGGCGCATCTCGCGGAGAACACCGCAGTCGCCGACATCGCCATCGACGACGACACAAAAAGGAAACTCGACGCCGCCGCCTGATGGCGATTTGTGTACGTCCTGTTGCGCTCAGCGCTCCAGAACGCACGCAAATCACTCGACGTCGACCCAGTCGAGAGTCCGCTGCACCGCCTTCTGCCAACCCGCGTAGCCGGCAGTGCGCTGCTCGTCGCTCCACGCGGGCGTCCAGCGCTTGTCCTCCTGCCAGTTGGCGCGCAAATCGTCGGGGTTCTCCCAGAAACCGACCGCCAACCCAGCGGCGTAGGCCGCACCGAGCGCAGTCGTTTCCGCGACCACCGGCTTGACGACATCGACGCCGAGCACGTCGGCCTGGATCTGCATGCACAAGTCGTTGGCGGTGATGCCGCCGTCGACCTTCAGCACCTCCATGTGCACACCGGAGTCGGCCTCCATCGCGTCGACGACGTCGCGGCTCTGGTAGCAGATCGCCTCCAGCGTGGCCCGCGCCAAATGCGCGTTGGTGTTGAACCGGGACAGCCCGACGATGGCGCCGCGCGCATCCGAACGCCAGTACGGTGCAAACAAGCCGGAGAACGCGGGGACGAAGTAGACGCCGCCGTTGTCGGGCACCTGCCGCGCCAGCGATTCGCTCTGTGCTGCACCGCTGATGATGCCCAGCTGATCTCGCAACCACTGCACCGCCGATCCGGTGACCGCGATCGAACCCTCAAGGGCGTAAACAGGTTTCGCGTCCCCGAACTGGTAGCACAGGGTCGTCAGCAGCCCGTTGTCGGATCGCACGATCTTGTCGCCGGTGTTGAGCAGCAAGAAGTTGCCGGTGCCGTAGGTGTTCTTGGCCTCGCCGGCATCAAGGCACACCTGCCCCACCATCGCGGCCTGCTGATCGCCGAGGATGCCTGTCAACGGGACCTGGCCGGCGACGGGTCCGTCGTCACGGGTGATGCCGTAGGACTGCGGATACGACGACGGCTTGATCTCGGGCAGCATCTGGCGCGGGATGCCGAAGAACGACAGCAGCTCGTCGTCCCAGTCCAGTGTCTCCAGGTTCATCAGCATGGTGCGGCTGGCGTTGGTGACGTCGGTGACGTGCACGCCGCCGCGGGGCCCGCCGGTCAGGTTCCACAGCACCCAGCTGTCGGGGTTGCCGAAGATCGCGTCACCCTTTTCGGCCGCTTCCCGGACACCGTCGACGTTCTCCAGGATCCACTGCACCTTGCCGCCGGAGAAGTACGTCGCCGGTGGCAGACCGGCCTTGCGGCGGATGACGTCGCCGCGGCCGTCGCGATCCAGCGCCGCGGCGATGCGGTCGGTGCGGGTGTCCTGCCACACGATCGCGTTGTAGTACGGCCGTCCCGTTTTGCGGTTCCAGACCAGCGACGTTTCGCGCTGGTTGGTGATGCCCAGCGCGGCCAGGTCGGTGGCCGACAGCCTGGTGTTGTTCAGCGCCGAGGCGATAACGGCCGCCGTGCGTTCCCAGATCTCGACGGGATTGTGCTCAACCCAGCCGGCTTTCGGCAGGAGCTGCTCGTGTTCGAGCTGGTGACGCCCGACCTCGGCACCATCGTGATCGAAGATCATGCAGCGGGTGCTGGTGGTGCCCTGGTCGATGGCCGCGACGAACTCTGCCAACGCGTGCTCCCCTCCTACGGCGACTCCAATCGACCATGATGGCCTACATGGGTTCGCGAACAGTCGACATTGAGAGCATGCCCCGCGGCGGGCCGGACGCGTCCTGCGTCGACCGGCTACTGCAGACCGACCGGCTGGAGTATCTCGACCGCGACTCCGACGGAGATGCCGCCAATGAAGCGCGCAAGCGCAGCGTCATCCGCGCACTGGAGTGGACCGGCGAATTCTTCGGCAACACCGAGAAGTTCGCCCGCATCGCGCTCGACGAGGTGGCCGACGTCCCCGACCCCAAGATCCTCGAGCTGGGTGCGGGCCACGGCGGGCTGTCGCGCAAGCTGCTCGAATGGCATCCGACCGCCGAGGTCACCGTCACCGACGTCGAGGCCGCGTCGGTGGCCGCCATGGCCGCCAGCGATCTGGGTGAGCACCCACGGGCGACGGTGCGCGAGATGGACGCGACCGCCATCGACGCAGCGGACGGGCATTTCGACCTGGCGGTGTTCGCGTTCTCCTTCCACCACCTTTCACCGCTGTCGGCGTCGCGCGTGTTCGCCGAAGGCACCCGCGTGGCGGACAAGCTGGTGATCATCGACTTGCCGCGGCCACCCTCACCGCTGCATGTTCTGCGGCTGGCGGTGATGCTGCCGCTCGCGCCGGTGGTGCCGTTCGTGCACGACGGGGTGATCAGCTCGCTGCGGACCTACAGCCCGTCGGCGCTGCGCGCGCTGGCCGCACATGCCGACCCCGCGATCGACGTCGAACTGCGCGGCGGTCTGATGAGTCCGCAGGTCGTCATCGCCGCGCGCTGACGCGGGGCCGGGTCAACCGGTGCAGCAGCCAGGCAAGCGGGATCGTCAGCGCCAGCGTCACCGCAAACAGTCCCAATGCCGAGCCGGTGTACACCGGCCACCTCAGCACCGAAACCAGCGCGATTTCCATCACGATCACGTGGAGCAGGAAGATCTCGTACGAGATCTCGCCAAGCCACACCATCGGTCTGCTGCCCAGCGCCCTGGCGAACCACCCGCGGTCGCCGAGGGCCAGCGGCGCCACCACCGCCGTGGCGATCGCCGCGAAGAAGAGCGTCTTGGTCACGTCCTGCCCCATGTCGAGTGTCGGAGCGTTGTTGTCGCCGGCGATGGGCGTCGACACCACGAGGTAGGCGCCAAGTGCAAAGGGCAGGATCGCGACGGCGTAACAGCGAACGCCGTTGGCTTGCAACACCGCCAGCGCCATTCCGCCGACGAACCACACTAGATAGTGGGGCAGCCACAGACCCGCGCCGCTCGGTAGCCAGTCGGTGCGATGGATGACGATCAACCACACCGGACTCAGCGCACCCAGCACGGCCAGGCCCGCCAGCAAGAGCCCGGGCTGCCAGCGACGGCGGCACAGCACCGCAAGCAACAGGTAGGCCAGCAGGGGCAGCACGGCGTAGAACGCCACCTCGACCGCCAGGCTCCACATCTGGGTGAGGCCTTGATGCAGATAGGCCTCCAGGTAGTCGCTGTAGATCTGCGTCAGCGTGAGATTGCGGACGAGCCCGTGCCAGGTATGGCCGGGGTTCGGGGCAATGTCGCGAAATTGGTACACCGCATAGACGATCAGCACCGTGACGACGTATGCGGGCATGATGCGCCGCACCCGATTCCGGGCGTACCGGCTCAGCACCGGTGGTTCTTCAGCGGTGGCAGTGGCCCTGACCCAGGCACCGAACAGCAGGAAACCCGAGAGGACGAAGAAGATCGCCACGCCGATCTCCATGCGCGAGGACAACAGGCCGACGTAGCCGCGGTTGTACGTCCCGGTGCCATATGCCGCGTGGGTGCCCATCACGAGCAGCGCGGCGACAGCACGCATACCGGTGAGCGAGGCGACCCGGTCGACCGTCGAAACCTGTTCGAGACCGCCCTGGTCGATGTCGCTGGACGACAACGCGGTCACCGCGTCAGTATGCGCTGCCTTTCTGCCGGCGTTTATGCACGATTTCCTTGCGCCGCCATCACCGAAGCTGTTGCATCGGCGTTGTGGGCGAAGAAGTCAAGCACACCGAGTACAGCCGCGCGCACCGCCGCGAGTACCGGCGCAAGGTTCAGCTGTGTCTGGACGTCTTCGAAACCATGCTCGCGCAATCCAGTTTCGAATTCGATCGGCCGCTGACGGGCATGGAGATCGAGTGCAATCTCGTCGACGGCGAGTATCAGCCCGCGATGAGCAACCAAGAAGTGCTCGCCTCGATCGCCGATCCGGCGTATCAGACCGAATTAGGCGCCTACAACATCGAATTCAACGTTCCGCCGCGGCGATTGCCTGGCCGGGCGGCGCTGGAACTCGAGGCCGATGTCCGGGCCAGCCTGAACGCGGCCGAGGCCAAGGCCAACGAGGACGGCGCGCACATCGTCATGATCGGCATCCTGCCGACGCTGATGCCCGAACACCTGTCAGGCCACTGGATGAGCGACTCGACGCGCTATCAGGCGCTCGAGAACTCGATCTTCACCGCCCGCGGCGAGGACATCCACATCGACATTGCCGGGCCGGAGCGACTGAGTCTGCAGCTGGCGTCAATCGCACCGGAATCGGCGTGCACCAGCATGCAACTGCACTTGCAGGTCTCCCCCGCGGACTTCGCGAAGAACTGGAACGCCGCGCAGGTGCTCGCCGGACCGCAGCTGGCGCTCGGCGCCAACTCGCCCTACTTCTTCGGCCACCAGCTGTGGGCCGAGACCCGGATCGAGCTGTTCACCCAGGCCACCGACACCCGCCCCGACGAGCTCAAGACACAGGGCGTGCGCCCGCGGGTGTGGTTCGGCGAGCGGTGGATAACGTCGGTTTTCGATCTGTTCGAGGAGAACGTCCGCTACTTCCCGTCGCTGCTGCCGGAGCTGTCGGATGAAGATCCGGTGTCCGAGCTGGCCGCGGGCCGCACCCCGCGGCTGGCCGAACTGCGGCTGCACAACGGCACCATCTGGCGCTGGAACCGCCCGGTGTACGACGTGGTCGAAGGCAAACCGCACCTTCGGGTTGAGAATCGAGCACTGCCCGCGGGTCCGACCGTCATCGACATGCTGGCCAATGCGGCGTTCTACTACGGCGTGCTGCGGACCCTGTCCGAGGAGGATAGGCCGCTGTGGACGAAGATGAGTTTCGCTGCCGCACAACATAATTTCGTCGAGTCCGCGAGGCACGGGATGGATGCGCGGCTGTATTGGCCCGGCCTCGGCGAGGTGACTCCCGACGAGTTGGTGCTGCGTCAGCTGTTGCCGATGGCCGACGAGGGTCTGCGGCGCTGGGAGGTGGCCGGAGAAGTGCGCGACCGCTACCTGGGAGTGATCGAAGGGCGCGCCAAGACCGGGCGCAACGGCGCCGCCTGGCAGGTGTCAGCCGTTGCGGCGCTGCACGAGCGCGGGCTGAGCCGGCCCAACGCACTGGCGGAGATGCTGCGGCTGTACTGCGAGCGGATGCACAGCAACGAGCCGGTGCACACATGGGACGGCCCGGGCTAGGAGTGATTGTGCACAAGTTATGGCTGTTGGCGCTGGTGTTGGGGATGACGCTGGTGGGCTGCCAGTTGAGCCTGAAGGCGGCTGCGGAACCTGTCGAATTCAGCCTCGACAAGGAATTCAGCCTGGCAGGGGGCCAGGAAGCGACGATCAGCGGCGAAAACCTGCGCCTGCGATTCACCGAGGTGCTGGAGGATTCCCGCTGTCCCACGCAGGTTCAATGCGTCTGGACCGGACAGGCGCGGATTGCATTCCTCGTCCAGCAGGCGGGCGGCGAGCCCACGACAGTGGAGTTCAACTCGAATCCCGCACCGAGCCAGAACTTCCAGACGGCTCAGGTTGGCGAGTACACGGTGAGCCTGCAGTCGCTCGACCCATATCCGCAAACCCCGGACCAGTCGATTGCGCTCGAGGAGTACCGGGCGACGCTAGTCGTGCGGCAGACGTAGGCGCATCACACCTGGGCGGTCGCGGCCGCCAGGGCTTCGGCGAACAGTTCGAGGTCGTCGGGCGTGCCGTCGACGTGCGGCGATACCCGCAGCACCGGCGACCGCATCTCGAACGGCGCTCGCTGCATCTCGGCGTAGGTGGTGACGATGCCCCGCTCGGCGATCAGCCACGCCCGTACCTTCTGCGGGTCGGCGCCGTCCACCGGCGCCAGCGTGGTGATCGCGGTCGGCTCGTCGGTCGGCTCGACGACCCGCCAGCCACTGACCTGAGCCAGCGCGCCGCGCGTCAATCGGCCAACCGCGGCCAGCCGGTCGCGGATCTGTTCCGGCCCTGCCGACAGGTGCTCACCCAGCGCCACCGAATAGCCCACCCGCGCAGCGACATTCGTCTCACCCAGATCGAGGCACTGCATCACCGACAGCGGCAGACCCCATTCCGGCGGTGGTAGCCGCGGCCGGAGCCGCTGCGCGAGCTCGGGCCGGATCGCCAGCATGCCCACGCCCCGCGGGCCGGCGATCCATTTGCGCGACGAGCTGTAGGTCGCCGACGCGCCGACAGCGCAGTCCAGGTGCCCCAGCGCCTGTGCGGCGTCGACCACCAACGGCAGGCCCAGATCCCGGCAGACATCGGCGAGGCCGTGCAGGGGCTGGGCAAGACCACGATGGCTGGCCAGCGGTGTCAGATGCACGAGCGCCGGGGGGTTGTCGGCCAGCTGCCGGGCTGCGTCGTCGACGAGGAGCCGGCCATCACCGTCCGCGGGCAGCGCCGTCACCTGGAATCCGTTCACGGCCATCACCGCGAGGTTGGGGCCGTACTCGCCCGGCAGACAGGCGATCGTGCGCTCCCCCGGCCAACTGCTCAGCAGGATGTCGAGGGCGTTGTTGGAGCCGGTGGTGAAGACCACGTCGTCGCCGCTCATCCCGGTCAGTACGCCGATGGCGGCGCGTCCCGCATCGAGGACCGGTGCGGCGGCCTCGGCAGCCACATACCCGCCGACCTCCGCTTCGTGACGGTTGTGCTGCGTGGTTGCGTCGATGACGGCGAAGCTCTGCCGTGAACATGCGCCGCTGTCCAGATGCAGCCCGGCGACTTTCGGCCTGGCCGCATGCCACTGCTCGGCGAGGCTCATTTGGTCGACAGCGAAAGCCCGAAATCCCCTGCGGGATCTGTCCACCAGTGCGTTCGCCGCAGACCGGCCGCGGCCAATTCCGCTGCCACCCCGTCGGGGCGGAACTTGCACGAGACCTCGGTGAGCATCTCCTCGCCCGCCGCGAAGTCGACGGTCAGGCCCAATGCGGCGATGTGCACCCGCTGCGCGCGGCTTGCCCGCAGCCACATCTCGATGCGCTCTTCGTCGGCGTTCCACCGGGCGACGTGCTCGTAGGCTGCCAGATCGAAGTCGGCGTCCAGCTCGCGATTGACGACCGCCAGCACGTTGCGGTTGAAGCGGGCCGTCACACCGGCGCTGTCGTCGTAGGCCCGGACCAGGCGGCCGGTGTCCTTCACCAGGTCGGTGCCCAGTAGCAGGGTGTCGCCGGGCTGCAGGGTCTCGGACAACGCGGCCAGGAACTCGGTGCGCGGACCGGTTGTCAGGTTGCCGATCGTGGACCCGAGAAACGCCACGAGACGGCGGCCCTCCCGGGGGATCTTGCCGAGATGCTCCTCGAAATCACCGCACACCGCGTCGATCTCGATGCCGGGGTACTCCTGCAGGATCGCCGACCCTGCGGCATTCAGCACGCTGGCATCGACGTCGAAGGGAATGAACCTTCGTAGGGATCCGTTGTCCCGCAATGCATTCAGCAGCAAGCGCGTCTTCTCAGAGGTGCCGCTGCCCAGTTCGACCAGGGTATCGGCCCCCGATGCGACGGCGACCTCCCCGGCACGCTCCCGCAGCATCTGCGCCTCGGCACGGGTTGGGTAGTACTCGGGCAGGCGGGTGATCTGATCGAACAGATCGCTTCCGACAGAGTCGTAGAACCACTTGGGCGGCAACATTTTCGGTGTTTGAGTCAGGCCGTCGCGCACATCGCGGCGCAGCGCCTGGGTGGCCGAATCGGCGGCCAGGTAGTTGGACAGCGACAAGGTCATGACGATCCTTTCAGCGGGATCAGCTCGACACGAGAATCCTCAACCTCGACGAGATGCCGGTCGGGGATCTCCTGCCATTGCGGGTTGTCGTCGTACGGTTCGCTGGCCAGCACCACGCCGTCGTCTCGGCGCAGCACCGACAGGGTGTCGCCCCACGTGGTGGCGCGCAGTTGAGTTCCGTTGGCCGCCAATATGTTCAGCCGGGCATTGGCATCGGCGGCGGCGACCTCGACGATCGTCTCGCCAAGAGCGTCGAGCCCCCGTTCGAAGATCAGCGCCGCGAGCAGCGCGCTGTCCACCGTGGATTCGGCCCGCCGAGAAACTTCAGCCGAGAGCGGCAACACGGCACGGTCGACGAGGCCGTTGTGCGAGAGCAGCCATTGCCCGTCGGTGAAGGGCGCCGACGCGGAGGGTTCGATCGGCATGCCGATGGAGGCCGAGCGCACCGCCGCGAGAATGCAGTCACTGGTCAAGGCCGGGGCGATCGACGCGAAAGATGCGTCACCCCACAGTGGCGCGGCACTGCGCCATCGCCGCGCGACACCGTGGTCGAAGAAGCCCACGCCCCAGCCGTCGGCGTTCATCAGCCCATGCTTCTGCCGCCGCGGCGAATACGACTGCACCAGTAGCCCGTACGGCGGATCCAACACCAGCGACGCCACCGAACATGGTTCACCGAGCCACGCCAGATGACGGCACATCAGCTGGCGTCCCAGGCCAGCCGGAGGCCGGAGAAGATCTGCCGCCGAATCGGGTGGTCCCAATTGCGGAAGCTGGGCCGCAGAATGCTCTGCGCGACAGCCCACGACCCGCCGCGCAGCACCTTGTAGTCGCCAGCCCCAGAACCTTCGAAGAACGGCTGCGAATACCGTTCGTAAATCATCGGTGTGAAGTCCGGCCAGGGTCGCAGCGGCGACGTCGTCCACTCCCACACGTCGCCGAGCATCTGTTCGGCGCCGTAGGCCGACGCGCCCGCCGGGTAGGCGCCGACCGGGGCCGGACGCAGTGCGTCGCCGCCCAGGTTGGCCAGATGCGACGTCGGGTCCGAGGCGCCCCAGGGGTAGCGCCGTCGCGCGCCCGCCCCGGGATCCCACGCGCAGGCCTTCTCCCACTCCACCTCGGTCGGCAACCGGGCACCGGCCCAGGCCGCATATGCCTCGGCCTCGAAATACGTGACGTGCTGCACGGGTTCGTCGGCGGGGATGTCCTCGACGTGGCCGAACCGGGTGCGGGTGCCGTCGGGATTCCAGAACTGCGGCGCGCTCAGACCCGCCTGCTGCCGGTGCGTCCAGCCGCGGTCCGACCACCACCGCGACTGCTCGTAGCCGCCGTCGTCGATGAACTGTCGCCACTCACCGTTGGTGACCGGGACACGGCCGATGCGGAATGCCGCCACCTCGACGACGTGCGCGGGGCGTTCGTTGTCCAGTGAATGCGGCTCGGTGACGGCGTCGACACCGAGCACGAACTCGCCGCCCGGCACCAGCACCGAGGTGCCCGCTACGCCGGGGCGTCCTGGCGGCAGTGACGATCCAGCGTCCAGCAGCGCAGGCCCGGTCCGGAGGTTCAGCGCTTGCAGCATGGTTTCGTCGTGCTGGTTCTCATGGCTGATCACCAGGCCGAACCGGAAGCTCGCGTCGTCATCGAAGTCCGAGCGCTCGAGGGTGTCCAGCGCCTTGTTGCGCACGGTGCTGCAGTACGCCCTGGCGTCGGCGGGCGGCAACAACGGCAGTTCGACGCGGCTGGCCCGCGAGTGCACGAATGCGTCGTAGAGCCGATCCACCTGCGGCGGCAGCATGCCCGGGCGGTCCGGGTTGCCGTCGCGCAGCAGCCACAGTTCTTCCTGCTGGCCGATATGCGCGAGGTCCCACACCAGCGGGCTCATCAACGGGTCGTACTGACGACCCAATTCGGCGTCGTCGAAGTCGACGAGACGCAGCGTGCGGTCCCGTGCCCGCGTCAGCTCACGCGCCAGTGTTTCGCGTGACGTCACATTTCTCCTCGCGCCAGTTGACCGACCGCAGGGCCGATGCCGTACTTCACCGCCCGATCGGAGAAGTCGTCGGCCGGGCAGCGGCCTTGTTCGACCGAACGCACCAGCCGCTGCATCGATTCCTCGAGTTCGACCGGAACGCGTTCGGCGGCGGTATGCAGACAGCGGATGGCGGCGACCTGCAGTCGCCGGTCGCCAAGGCCGATCTGGGCGGCGCGGTCCCATGCGGTGGCCACGTCTTCGGTGGCCTCGGCGGCGATGTCGGCGGCGGCGGGGTCGTCGAGAAGCGTGACGAGCGTGAAGACCACGGCCGGCCACACGACGTCGGGCACGCTGTCCAGGTAGCGGATCTCCAGCCATCGCCGCGGCCGCACCGGCGGGAAGAGTGTCGTCAGGTGGTAGTCCAGATCGGCTTCCGTCGGTCTGCGATCACCGAGCGGCACCCGGCCGTCGGCCCAGTCGGCGAAGGGCACCCACGCCGTAACCGGTTGAGCATCTTGGCCTTTCACCATCATTACCGGCGCCCGCAACGCGTACCGGGCCCAGTCGCTTGCGGGGTCGTCACCGTTTGCGCCGAGAATGGGGCCGCAACGGGCCGAGTCGAGCTGACTCCAGACCCGCTGGCGGGTGGACTGCCAGCCGGAGAACTTTCCGCCGAGCAGCGGCGAGTTGGCCGAAATGGCGATCATCGTCGGACCCAGTGCGTGGGCGAGTCGCACCCGGTCGGCCCAGCCGTCCCGCGGCCCGGCATCGACGTTGATCTGCACCGACGCCGTCGACGTCATCATCGCCGCCCCGGCGGCCTGCGACTGACTGGCGATGAAGAACTGTTCCATCGCGCGATAGCGGGCGCCGGGGTTGACACGCTTCGCCGGCCGCAGCGGATCCGCACCCAGCAGCACCAGGCCGAGCCCGGCCTGCCCGAAGGCCCCGCGCAGCACGGCACGGTCGCTGGTCATGGCGACGATGGCCGGCAGCGCGCCGTCCAGCGGCGGCCCCGACAGTTCGACCGCGCCACCCGGTTCGACCGTCACGGCGCTGCCTCCCGGGAGTGGAGGCAGACCGGCGATCACATCGGACAGTTCCGCCCAGGTCGGGCGGCGCATCGGATCGGCCAGGTCGTAGCAGTGAGCCTCGACTTCCAGCCCCACCTTCCCCACGGGACCGTCCTGCAGGCACGTGTCACCGATGTGCAACGCGGCGCCGGCCGCGCTGGTCAGCTGCGCTTGGTCCACCTCGGACGTGATGGTGAAGGTCATTTCCAGCCACACCTTCCGGGTTGGAACGGACATGGAGCGGACGAGCCTTCACTCCATCTTCCAGAGCGCACCGACAAAGTCTCGCCATTTTTCAATGACGCGCCGGTAACGGGTACCCGAAAACTCGCGGCGCGCTATTGCCCCAGCGTGTTCTGCATCGCACCGGCCAGCACGTTCACCGCAGGTCCGCCGTTGCCGGATTGACAGACTTTCGCCTGCAGCAGAACGTTCTCTCGTTTCCGGGTGGTGGTGAAGCACCTCCGATCGGTCCCGGCTTCCTGCTTGACCCAGTCGGCGTCGGTAGCCGTGGCCGGACCACCCGTGAACGTCCACACCTGGGTGGTGAGGTTGTCCAGGTGCATGGCCGTGGTTTGACCGTTGCAGCCGAGAGTCCTGTCGACGACGCGGTGGAACGCGCGGTCGGCCGCGTCGGGAGTGGCGAAGACCCCGACGGCCTGCTTGACGAAGTGCGTCATGTCGGTCGGCGACTCTTGGGCCACCGCGCCGTTGAACGACGCCAGGTCCGGGTCGGCGTACACATCGGGCAGCCCGATATCGGCCCAGTTGTTGCACACCGCGTTGTCGACGTAAAACGACTGGAACGGATCGGTGAACGTCGATTCGAACCTCAGTGTCGCGCCGACGATGTTGCCGACCGAGCCCTTGGGCAGCACAGCGTAATTCACCACTCCGGGATCGGAGGGGCGCGCGTTCGCCGGTGCCGCCGCCGAAAGCGCGACGGCTAGACCGACACCGGCGATGGCGACGGCACGCACCGGACTACACCTTCGCCGAGAGCACGACGCCGATGTTGCCGCGGGTGGCCTTCGAGTACGGGCACACCTGGTGGGCCTTGTTCATCAGGTCGTCGGCGACGCTCTGCTTCAGCCCCGGCAGGTAGCCGATCAGGTGTGCGGTCAACCCGAAGCCGCCCTCGGAGTCCTTGCCGAATCCGATCTGCGCGGTGACGCCGGATGCATCGTCGAGCTTGATGTCGTCGTTGCGCGCCACCAGCCGCAGCGCGCCGAGGAAGCACGCGGAGTATCCGGCCGAGAACAGCAGTTCGGGGTTGACGCCCTCGCCGCTGCCGCCCGCTTCCTTCGGCGGGCGGGTGTCGAGGTCGAGCTTGCCGTCCGACGACTTCACATGGCCATCGCGACCGCCGCCGGTCGCGGTTGATTCAGCGGTGTAAACGACTTCGATGCTCATAGAGCTTGATCATGCCAGCCGTCGGCGGCTCGCCGTTACGGTCGGCTGGGCGCCGTTGTCTGGCCGCCCGGCGGCTGCGGAATCTGCGGCGGCTGGAAGTCAGGGCCCCGGAAAATGAATGGGCCGCGCTCGAATTGACCCGTCGGCCCCATGGGGAACGGCATTTCGGAGCGCTGCTTGAACATGACCGCGTCGTGCCGGTCGAAGCCACGATCGCCGGAGTGTTTACCCACCACGAAGCCGGTTCCGAAGATGACGGCGACGACGAAGACGGAGCCGGCGACGATGCCCACCCAGGCGGCGACCTGGTTCAGCCGGTTCTGCTTGTACGGCTGCTGCGGCGCGACGTACGCCTGCGGGGCGGGCGGCAGCGGTGGTGGAGGTGGCGAAGTCGTGACGGTCTGCGCGGACACCGGTCCAGCGGTCTCGGTCGGATGCTCGGGTGTTTCACTCATATCCGCCATGATGGCCGTCCGCAGATAGGTCGAATCGATGATTCCGGTGTGAGGTTGCTGTGAATGCCCGTCACGGCATCGGCAGCTGACCCGGCTGGAACGGGTTCACCGCGAACTCGTTTCTGCGCGTTTGGCAACGTTGATGCGAGTTGATTGCGAGAATCGTTGCAGGTCAACGCGTTGTGCCGGTGGCTGCAAACGGCGGGCGTGAATCCACTGCGGACGCGGCGCTGTGGGCAGATTGTGGGCACACGGATTGGGCCCGCCCTACTAAGAGGTAGCGTCATCCTCGTCTGAGTCGGTCCAAGGGCGCAGCACCATGTACATCGCGTCGGCGATTGCGGCGCCGGCCCACACGTCGAGATCGTCAAAAATGTTGGCCTCTGGAGCATCTACGCAGAGGTAGGCAATCAGGTCCTGCCAATTTCGCGCGTCGAGTTTCTTCGTCGCCTTTGGCCTATGTCTCAACCTGAGTCTTACAGGCCAAACGATGGTGCTGTTGTAACTCAACGGCTGGCCAGTGACCATGTGCGAGTTGCAGTAGCGCCTAGCACGTCGCTGTTTCTCGATGTCATTGCATAGGAAGTAGGACTGCGTGCCGAGCATCAACGACTCGAAATCGGTATTGCCCTCAATCGGTTCCGCAGGGAGAAGGTTGCCTTCGCCTGAGCGAGCAAGATCCCAAACGTAAGGCACATCCTCCTCGTCGACGAAGACGCCCTTCACTGTCACTCGGCATGGGTGGGCCACACTTCCGGTGAAGAGAGCCGCAATCTCGTCGACAGCCCGATCTAATTTCTCTTGGAATTGCTCGAAGTCAATCCTTTGAAGTCGCTCGAGAGTGCCGTCCCCGTCGATTTGGAGCTTTGGGGCCGCTGCGTCACGCAGGTAGTGAAACACCCTGTGCAGAGACTTCGACTGATCGGCCCATCGTTGTGCTCGGCGTAGCTTGGCCTGCGGCGTCTTGCCCCACTCGGCGCGCAAGCTCCTCAACACGGCGGGCAGATCCTTGAGGAACTTGTTCCGCTCTGGCTCCCAGACCTTGCCGGTTACCGGGGACCCCACCCTCGCGGCAATACATTCGACCAAATCGCTGAGGCCGGCTTTGGTCAATTCCGCAACGTGTATCTGCTGCAAGGGTCCCGGGAGTTCGCCGTGCGTAACGGGATCTACGCGAATGGGGAACATCTCGACTTCCCGAACCCAGGCAGCGCCTAGCTCCCACTGGCAGAAGACACTATCGAGGTATGCCGGGGTGATGAGCGGCACCACAAGGTGCGTGTCCTGCAACTGCTTCTGGATGTACTGCATGAAGTCGCGGCCCACCGTGACTCCGTAGCCTTCAATCGAGGAGCAGAAAATCCGATCCCGTTCGACATCGGTCCCAGACCTCAGGGCTGCGACGAGCCGGTCTGCCAGCTTTCGATCTCGCGACGAATGTGTAATGAATACACGCGAAGACTGACTGTCCCCCACCAAAACCCCCCGGGTCTCAGCAGCTAGCCAGTGGCAGCAGCAACTGCACCTTTATCTTTCGCTGCAGCCCTGTCCCGGAAGGAGGACTTGGGCAGACGAAAACCAGCCGACGTACCGTCGGTGCGGCTAACCACGACCAACGAACCGGACGGCACACGCTCGGCGTCGGTGATCCAGATTGGCCGACGACGTCGTGTAGCTTTCTTGTTTGCCACTGTCGCTTCTTTCCTTTTAGCGGTTAGTCCCCATGTTTGCAGAAGCACGTTAACCGTAGTCGGGAACCTGCGGGCAGCTTTTGCGATTCTGACCCGACCGCCGATCATACTGGCGATATCAGGCCTGGGGTTTCCCGGGACCACGCCGCCCCGCACGCCGCCCCAACTAATCCAGTTCCCGTCGCTGCATCTTTAGCTCCACCAGAGCGCTCAGCAACCATCCTGTTGAGCAGCCTAGAGCTACAAGACACCTGCAGCATCAACCCGTATCTCCCTGCTACCTGGTAGAACACATTCTAATCATGGGTGGCTCCCCTGGAAGGGAATGACCACTCCCGCGCGTGTCAGGCAAATCACATCTCACCGACTGTGCTGGCTCGGGATTTCTCAGAGCGTCTGCTGCGGCCGCACTGCAGACGGAGGGCTGAAAATAGCCTCTGCCTACGGCTTGAACGGGTTCACCGCGAACTGGATGACGCGGTACGGCGTACCTCCGCGCGGCCCGGTGTTCCACTGGCTGATGAACACCCGCAGTTCCTCCAGCGTGGACCCCGGGGAGATGTAGCCGCCGTAGGGCTGCGCCAGCCGATTGTTCTCCGGCGGCCCGAGGTGTTCCACGGGATCCGGCCACTCGGTGGCGTAGACGACCGTCGTCACCGGCGCCGCGCCAAGGCCCGTGGGACTGTCTGCGACGCGAACCTCCATGTTGCCGGTGGTCGCGTTGAAATACGACAGCACGGTCTTGCCGTCGATCTGCCGCACGCACATCTCGCCGATCTTGTCCGGCCACAACGGCGTCGGCGGCTTGTTCCAGCCGCCATCCGGGCCGGGCGCCGTGGACCAGCCCTGCCAGCTGGCCCGGTCGGCGAACGTCTCTGGCTTGGCCCGATACAGCACCATCGGCCCGCTGCGGTCGAAGTTGTTGGCGGTGATGTACACCCACCCGCTCGGTGAGTCCGGTGTGGGAATCGGATCGTAGTAACCGCTGATCTGCGATTGCCGCGTGTCCTGATACGACGCGTCACGCACCGAGTCTGGCACCGTCGGCCAATTTCCTTGCGCGGGATCGGCTTTCACCAGTCTCGATGACTCGACGATCAGGTCCCGTGTCGTGGTCACCAGCATGTAGTTTTCCCGGTTGATCTGCACGACGCCGGTGGGCAACTGGGAGGTTCCCTGCGGCGGCCGGTCGGCCAGCAAGGGCTTGTCGACACCCATCACGCCGTCATAGCGGACACCGGTCGAATCGTCGATCGAGTCGGTCTCGACGTGCAGCGCGACCGGCGACCACCAACCGCCGAACCCGACGCCCTGACCCGCGAAACTGTCGCCGCATATCTGCAGAATGCCGCTCGGGAACTCCATGAACTCACACAGGTCGGTGGCTCCGATGCCGTAATCTCTTGTCGGCGTGCCTGTTCCGGCCGTCGGTCCAATGCGCATCACCTGACCCGGCATCAGCGGCGGCAGGACAGGCTCCGGAATGGGCGCGGCCGGATCAGCGTGAGCCGACGGGACGTGCAGCAGCGCCATCCCGAGCAGCGCCGTCGCGACGGCGCGGATC
>DATFCF010000095.1:0-6724 GCA_035253445.1 Mycobacterium sp. | reverse complement strand
AATTCAGCCTTTGACAGTCCGTGGCGTCAGCGGAAGCTCCCTGTGCCGCCGTCGACATGAATGGTCTGGTTCGTCAGGTATGACGCGTCGTCGCTGAGGAGAAACGCGATATGCGCGCCGGTGCGGGGACGAATTCGACGTGCGTCCGGGGTCCTTGACGAAAAACATTCGTACTCGGTCAATTTCGACGGGAGTCTGCTCGGGCTCATATCCCGCGGCGGTGACCCGCCGATCTGTGTCATCGAGGTTGGAGACCGACAGCGAGATGTTCTGGTTGCCGACGATGGAGCGTGAGGCTCGGCCTGTCCGAGCGCTGCCGACGGCATGGTCGAAACGGCTGACCGCCCAACGGCTGGTCGAACATCACGTCCATGTCCGGAAGCCCTTGGTAGAAGGCAAGAGTGCGGTCCATATCGGTGAAGCCGACGACCAGATGTGAGAAGCGCAGTCGGCCAGCGGCTCGGCAGGGCTCATGCGGCACGAGCTTGCATCGGCTAGCCACCGGTTTTGGTGGCAACCACCCTCGGAACCGCTGATGTGTGCGGCCCCATCGGTGGCCCGAGTGCGCACTTATGACACGCATATCAGACTGAGACCGTGCATCAAGTGGACACTCGGCGAAGGGACACGATATGACCCGCGTCCTGATCACGGGGATGTCTGGGGTCGGCAAGTCGTCGCTGTTGCAGGAGCTGGCCAGGCGCGGCTATCGCACCGTCGACACCGACGACGGCGACTACCACGAGACCATCGACGGCGAGCGTCTGTGGCGCGTCGACCGCATCGACGCCCTGCTCTGCGAAAGACCCAACGGGCCGTTGTTTGTGCAAGGCACCACGCGTAATCAGGTTCAGTTCTATCCGCGGTTCGACCACATCGTGCTGCTCAGCGCTCCGGCAGACGTGCTCGTCGAAAGGCTCACGACACGAACGACCAACCCATACGGACGCGACCCCGCTGACGTGGCGGAGACACTTGGCTACCTGGAGACCGTCGAACCGCTCCTGAGGGAATCCGCCACCCTAGAGGTCGTCACCACGGTGCCTGTCGCTCAGGTCGCCGACACCGTTCTTGCTCACGTGAACTGCCTTTGAGAAGAAGACGCGGAGGAAACCGTCCTCTATTGCGCGGCCCGTCTCGCGATACCCATGACGCGAGCAAAAGCTGAGGTTCTCCGTCATCGCCTCGTTGGTGTACAAACGGACTTCGCCGTATCCCAGTTCGACCGCGTCCCGTTCGGCCCTTTCGAGCAGCAGTCGTCCGAAACCACGTCCTTGCGAACGGGTGTCAACCGCGACAGTCTCCAGCAGAACGTGGTCTCGGCGGTCCTCGGTCACCATCGCTCCGACGAGCGTGTCGCGCTCCTGCAGCACCCAGACCCGTGAATTCTCCAGAGCCGCGGCGTAGTCGGCGGTCATGGGAGCTGGCGGTTTGCCGATCCGAACGATGTACTTCGCGTACGCATCGGCGATCAGGCGCTGTATAGCCGCCAGGTCAGTAGCCCTGGCACGCCGCATCGACACCCCGTCCATCGAGTCAGCCTAAGCGCCGGCCAACCAGGGTTGCGCCGACTGACAGACTGGTCCCGTGCGCACCACACCGAAGTGCTGGCTCACCGATATGGACGGCGTCCTCGTCCGCGAAGAACATGCCCTCCCGGGCGCCGCGGAGTTCCTTGCGCGATTGGTGGAACAGAAGCGGCGGTTCCTGGTGCTGACGAACAACTCGATCTTCACGCCGCGGGACTTGTCGGCCCGGCTCCTGCGCTCCGGTCTGTCCGTGCCGGAGTCCTCGATCTGGACGTCTGCGCTAGCGACCGCGACCTTTCTGAGCCACCAGCTGCCCGGCGGGTCGGCGTACGTCATCGGGGAGGCCGGCCTGACCACTGCGCTGCACGAAGTCGGCTACACGCTCACCGACGTCGAACCCGACTTCGTCGTCCTCGGCGAGACCCGGACGTATTCCTTCACCGCGATCACCAAGGCGGTCAGGCTGATCCTGGGCGGTGCCCGGTTCATCGCCACCAACCCGGACGTCACCGGACCGTCGGCAGAGGGACCACTGCCGGCCACCGGCTCGGTCGCGGCCATGATCACCAAGGCCACCGGCCGCGAACCCTACTTCGTCGGCAAGCCCAACCCGATGATGTTCCGCAGTGCCCTGAACAGAATCGAGGCGCATTCGGAGAGCACCGTGATGGTGGGCGACCGGATGGACACCGACGTGGTGGCCGGCATCGAGGCGGGCCTTGAGACCATCCTCGTGCTGACGGGGTCGACGAGCGTCGAGGAGGTCGAGCGCTACCCGTTCCGGCCCAGCCGCGTGCTGCAGTCGATCGCCGACGCCATCGAACTCGTTTGATCGACGTCGATCTGGCGCCGGAGGTCCATACCTCGCTGCGTGCGATGAAAGACAGAAGCACACCTCCGGCCAGGTGCCACAAGGGACCGATACGCAGCGCAATAGCCAACGCCGTCCGCTGGCTGCTCGACAACGATCTCGCCGCCAAAGTGCGGCCCTGGGACCTGCCGGGGCTGCAGCGTCGTGCGGCGGCGCTGGGTGAGGTGTCCTCGGCACGCGCCGTCTCCGTCGACGAGGATGTGCTGGTCGCAGAGCTGTTGCCCGGCGGCGAGCGGATCCTGTTCCGCGGCGTCGAGGACGAATGGCGGCTGGTGCGCTTCGCCGACGGCTCAGGTGTCGCGCTTCGACCCGAGACGACCCGGCCCGTCGAGCTGCGGGGCGCCGCACCGGAATCGGTGCTCACCGCGCTCGGCCTGGTCAAGCCCGACGACGTCGAGCTCGAGGTGGCAACGGAGTATCTCGGGCAGGGCGAGACAAAGACCGTCAACCGATACCGATGGACCGACGGCGGACGATCCATCCTCGCCGAAGAAGTCAAGACGGAGATTTTCGATGGCGCCACACCCCATTCGACCTATGTTCGGGGGGTGATCATCGACGGCGACCGCGGCGTCTTGTTGACCGGCAGGGACGGCAGCGCCCTGGTCATCGAGGGGTGAACGCGATGGCCGAACCCATCGACGAATACTTCACCGCCACCATCTCCGCGATCGACGTGGCGGGCCGGCCACGCAGCGCGCCGACGGTGCGGGACTGGGTGTCGCTGTTCGACGCCCAGCTCGGCAGCAGACATCTCGATCTCGCTGCCCGCTGGCTGCGGTCACAAGGCAAGGGCTACTACACCATCGGTTCGTCCGGGCATGAGGGCAACGCCGCCGTCGCCGCCGCGCTGCGGCCCACCGATCCGGCGCTGCTGCATTACCGGTCCGGCGGTTTCTTTCTGGCCCGCGCCGCCCAGGTCGGCGGTGGTGATCCGCTGCGCGATGTGCTGCTCGGGCTGGTGGCGGCCACCGAGGAGCCGATCGCAGGTGGGCGGCACAAGGTCTTCGGTCGCAAAGACCTGAACATCATTCCGCAGACCTCGACCATCGCATCGCACCTGCCGCGGGCGGTGGGTGTGGCGTTCTCGATCGCTCGCGCGAAGAAGCTCGGCGTCGCCTGCGCATGGCCCGACGACGCGGTCACGGTGTGCAGCTTCGGTGACGCGTCGGTGAACCACTCCACGGCGGTGGGTGCGATCAACGCCGCGCTGCACTCGGCATATCAGGGCGTGCCGATGCCGCTGCTGTTCGTCTGCGAGGACAACGGGATCGGTATCAGCGTCACGACCCCGCGAGGCTGGATCGGGCAGACGTACGGAAACCGCGACGGGCTGCGGTATTTCGATGCCGACGGTTCGGATCTGGCCGCGACCTTCGAGGCCGCGACCGCCGCGGCGTCCTGGGTACGAAGCCAGCGGCGGCCGGCGTTTCTGCATCTGCGCATGGTCCGGTTGATGGGCCATGCCGGCTCCGACTACGAGCCCGCCTATCGCCGGCCCGCCGAGATCGCCGCGGACTTCGACCGGGATCCGGTGCTGTGCACGGCGAAGATGTTGATCGCCGCGGGAGTGCTGACGCCTGCCGAGGTGCTCGACCGCTATGAGGCCAAGCGCGCCAACGTCATCGAGATCGCCGCCGAGGTCGCCGAACTTGCGCAACTCAATAGCGCAGACGAGGTGATGACACCCCTGCGGGCGGCCATCGATGACGCGGTTGGTGTCGCTGCGGGGGCCGGGTCGAACCATGGTGCGCCGTTGACAGTGGCGCTCGCGATAAACCAAGCGCTGCAAGACATTCTGGATCGCTATCCGGAAGCGATCCTCTTCGGGGAGGACGTCGCCCGTAAAGGGGGTGTCTACGGCGTCACCCGTGGCTTGCTTGGCAATGCCGGCCCGGCGCGCGTTTTCGACACGCTGCTCGACGAGCAAGCCATCCTTGGCCTCGCGTTGGGGGCGGGGATTTCGGGGCTGCTGCCGATACCCGAAATCCAGTACCTGGCATACCTTCACAACGCCGCCGACCAGATCCGCGGCGAAGGCGCGACCCTGCAGTTCTTCTCCGACCGGCAGTACCGGAATCCGATGGTGGTCCGGGTGGCCGGCTACGGATATCAGAAGGGCTTCGGCGGTCACTTCCACAACGACAACTCCATCGCCGCGATCCGCGACATTCCCGGCATTGTGATCGCCTCGCCTGCGCGTCCCGACGACGCTGCCGCGATGCTGCGCACGTGTGCTGCCGCAGCCAGGGCGGCCGGTGTCGTCTGCATCTTCCTCGAACCCATCGCGCTGTACCACACGCGCGATCTCTACGAGGACGGCGACGAGGGCTGGCTCGCGACCTATCCGGTCGACGGTGTTCCCATCGGTCGCGTTCGCACCTACGGCGAGGGGATGGACCTGACGATCCTCACGTTCGGCAATGGGCTGCGCATGAGCCTGCGGGTGGCACGCCGGCTGGCGGCCCTCGACATCCACGCCCGCGTCGTCGACCTGAGATGGCTCGCACCGCTGCCTGTCGAGGACATGATTCGCGAGGCCGGCGCGACCGGGCGCGCGCTGATCGTCGACGAGACCCGCGCGACGGGGGGTGTGGGAGAAGGCGTGCTCGCCGCGCTGCTCGAGGGTGGCTACACCGGGGTGCTGCATCGCGTTGCGAGCAGGGACAGCTTCATCCCGTTGGGTGACGCCGCGCTGGAGGTACTGCTGTCGGAGGACACCGTGGAGGCCGCAGCGATCAAACTCGCACGCGGTGGCGCTTGATAGCTTGAGCGAATGACCATTCCACCGGATCCCACGCGGCCGCTGGCCGGAGTGAAGATCGTCGAGATCTCCAGCTTTGTCGCCGTGCCTCTGGCCGGGATGACGCTGGCCCAGCTCGGCGCGGAGGTGATCCGGATCGATCCCATCGGTGGCGCCGCCGACTATCACCGATGGCCGATCACCGACGAGGGCGACAGCATCTACTGGGCGGGGCTGAACAAAGGCAAGCGATCCGTGGCAGCGGACCTGCGCTCGCCGGAAGGCCAAGACCTGGTGCAGCGCCTCATCGCCGACAGCGGTGTTCTGGTGACGAATGTGGCCGGGCGGCAATGGCATTCGTATGATTCTCTGACGCGGCTGCGGCCCGACCTAATTCATGTCGAGGTGTCCGGCCGCGCCGACGGCGGGACGGGTGTCGACTACACGGTCAACGCCGCTATCGGATTTCCTATGGTGACCGGTCCTTCCGAACTCGCCGTCCCGGTCAACCATGTGCTGCCTGCATGGGACGTCACCTGCGGCATCTACGCGGCACTTGCTGTGGTCACCGCCCTGCGGCACCGCGACGCCACCGGACAGGGCCAGCGGATCAGCATTCCGCTGGAGAACGTGGCGCTGGCGACGGCAGGTAATCTCGGCTTCTTCACCGAGGCCATGGTCAACGGCACCACGCGAGAACGTACCGGCAACTCGGTGTATGGCACCTACGGCCAAGACTTCACGAGCAGCGACGGGGTGTCCTTCATGGTCGTCGCACTGACCGGTCGGCACTTCCGCGACCTGGCCGAACTCACCGAAACAACGAAAGCCGTTGCCGCGCTGGCTGACACGTTGGGTGCTGACTTCACCGACGAAGGGGAGCGGTACCGGCATCGCGACGCGTTGACCGGCTTGTTCGCTGAGTGGTTTACCGCACACACCGCCGAGGAGATCACCGCCGCACTGGCGGCGACCTCGGTGCTCTGGGACCGGTACCGCAGCTTCGCCGAGGTGGTCACCGAGGACAGGGTGACGGCAAACCCGATGTTCACTCCGCTGAGCCAGGCCCGGGTCGGGGAGTATCTGGCACCTGGGCTGCCGATCTCGATCGACGGCACCTACCCAGCGGCGGTGGTTGCCCCCGCGCTCGGCGACGACACCGCTGCAGTCCTGAACGAGTGGCTCGGAATGGACGCCGACGACGTCGACCGGCTTATCCGATCAGGCACCGTGGCAACGGGTTCCGCGGAGTGAGCAGGCTGCTCAAGCTGCTCGAGTTGCAAGCGGGTGGCACCGACGACATTTGGATCGGCCCGGGCAGCGGGCCAGACGGAAAGCGGGCATACGGCGGGCAGTTCGTCGCGCAGAGTCTGGCGGCGGCCTGCCACACCGTCGATCCCGACCGAATGCCGACCAACATGCACCTGCAGTTCCTGCGCGGTGGTGAAGCCGGCGACTCTGTGGACTACGCGGTGACTCGGGTCTTCGACGGCCGCACTGCGGCTGCCCGGCGCGTCGACTCCCACCAGGACGGCCGGCTGATGACCACGGCCACGGTGTCGTTCGCAGCCGAGCTGCCCG
>DATFCF010000094.1:0-4008 GCA_035253445.1 Mycobacterium sp. | reverse complement strand
CCTCTCGCGAACGTTCCTTACCGCTCGAAGATTTCGCCAATCTTCGAGCGGTAAGGAACGTTCGGCGGCCCTATTTGGCTGGTTTGACGCACACGCCCGGATGTACCTCCACACGATGAAGGTCGTCGCCGAGCTCGATCTGACGGTCGAACGCCGTTGCGGCGCGGGCCCGCCAGTCGTCCTCCTGTCCGGGGACCAGCGGCGGCACGTAATGCGTCAGGACGAGGATGCCCACGTCGGCCCGGGTCGCGGTCGCTGCGGCTTCCTCCACCGACGAGTGGTAGTCCAGGATGTCCTTGAGCCGCTGCTGTGGCACCAACTCGACGAGGTCCTTGCGGATCACCGTGTGTACCAACGCCCCCGCGCCCGCGGCGAGTTTGTCGAGGCTCTCACACGGCACCGAGTCACCGGCCAGCACCACAGATGCGCCGTCGTACTCGATGCGGAAACCGATGGTCGGCTCGACCGGTCGGTGATCCGTTGGTGCCACCCGAATTTGGACGCCGCCGGAGTCCCACACCGGACCCTCGGTGTATTCGTGCACTTCGATGGCGGGCGGCTCGGTGATGTCCGCGTGATGGGCGATGCGATAGCTGATATCCGGTCCGAGCGCAGCCAGGGTGGCTTCGACCACGGCAGCGGTGCCCGGCGGCCCGATGACCGGCAACGGTGTGCGCACAAACGTGGTGACCCACCGTGTGGTGATGACGTCACTCAGGTCGGTGATGTGATCGCTGTGCAGATGTGTCAGCAGCAGCGCCGTGATATTGGCGGCTCCGACGCCGACGGCGGCGGCGCGCTGTAGCACGCCGCGGCCGCAGTCGACCAGGAACAGCTGCTCACCGGCGCGCACGAGGGTGGAGGGTCCCGCTCGGTTTGCGTCGACCATCGGGCTACCGGTGCCGAGGAGGGTGACCTCAATCATGGCGTCATTCCTACCCGTATTTGACGGTCCGGAAGGCCAAATCGCTTGTTTCAATGCTCTATTGAGAACGACCACTCCAGTGAGATCAGCCGGATCACCGCGCACGGCCCGGTTCGACGACGCCGCGGTCGCTATCCGGGTGAGCCGGCCACAGCCGCAGTGATCACTCGCGTCCGGCCGACACCCACGTCAGATCCGCGGACCGCTGACCGGATACGGCCGCCCCCGCGGCGTCGAGCGTGTCGAGCTGCTCGCGGGTCAAGGCCACCGACAGCGAGCCGAGATTTTCCTCGATGCGCGCGGCCCGGCGGGTGCCCGGGATAGGCGACGAGGCCACGCCCAGCGCATCGGCGCGATAGCGCAGCCACGCCAGCGCGACCTGCGCCGGTGTCGCGTCCTGCTGCGCCGCGACGGCCTTGACGACGTCCACCACAGCAAGATTGGCATCAAGCGCGCCGTCGCTGAACCGAGGCATGGTCTTGCGGAAGTCATTCGGCGACGACAGGTCTGCTGCCGAGCGCACCGTACCGGTCAGAAAGCCTCGCCCCAGCGGCGAATACGGTACGAATCCAACGCCGAGTTCGGCGGCCGCCGGCACCACGTTGCGCTCGACGTCTCGGCTCCATATCGACCACTCGCTCTGCACGGCGGCGATCGGGTGCACGGCGACGGCGGCCCGCAGCTCGTCTGCGGTTACCTCCGACAGCCCGAGGTGGCGAACCTTGCCTGCGGCAACCAGTTCGGCCATCGCACCGACAGTTTCCTCGATCGGCACGTTCGCGTCGCGGCGATGCATGTAGTACAGGTCGACGACGTCGGTCTGCAGCCGCTGCAGGCTCTCGTCGATGCTCTTGCGCACGTAGTCGGCGTCGCCGCGGACGCCGATCCGGCCTGCTGCGCGGTCTGCGGGGTTGCCCTGGATCCCGAATTTCGTTGCGAGAGTGATCTCATCGCGACGGCCTGCCAGCAGCTTGGCGATCAGCTTCTCGTTTTCGCCGCCGCCATAGATGTTGGCTGTGTCGATGAATGTGACACCGAGGTCGACGGCACGATGCAGCGTGGCCAGCGATTCGGTGTCGTCGACCTCGCCATATACCGGTGTCAGCGCCATGGCCCCGAAACCGATTGCGCTGACCGATAATTCGTCGCCCAGCTTGACCGCGGGCACAGCGTTCGCACTTGTCATGTTTTGTCCTAACGGATCTCCGCGAAACTGTATTCCAGCAGTTTCTCGACCTTGCCGATCAGCGGCCACGCATGGACGGCGACGTTGCGGACCGCGATGCCCGTCCTGGTGGCGGGGATGAACAGGTTCGCCGCCAACGATACGGAGTTCTCCTTCGTCGCCCGCAGTGGTCGGTGCCTTGTCTCGTATACCCGCAGCCCGGCCGGGATATCACCCGTCAACGAATCGGCCAGGGTGAATGCGCCGACCATCGCCAGGCTGGAGCCGTCACCGAACAGCGACACGCAGGACGCCGCGTCGCCCACCAGGCCGACCCGCCCGTGTGACCACGTCGGTACGTGTATCCGGCTGACCGAGTCGAAGTAGAGATCGTCGGTGGCGCGGACCTGCTCCAAAAGCTCGGGCACGCGCCAGCCCGCTCCGGCGTACACCGAGTTCAGCAGCCGCTTGTGCTGGTCGAGGTCTCGGTGGTCGAAGTTCGCGATCTCGGGTGCGCGGAACATGAACGCCGCAATCGCGCGGCCGCCCGCGGGGTGGATCGCCACCGAGCGTCCCGGCGTGTTGTACATGACGAAGTCGGTGCCGGCATCGCCGTGCAGCGCCAGTGTCGCGACGTAGACACCGAGATGCGTCACGAACTCGCTCTCGGGTCCGAATGCCAACGCGCGCACACCCGAATGCGCCCCGTCCGCGCCGACGACGATGTCGAACCGACGATCCGGCCCAACCGCGAACTGCGCGGTCACTCCACGGGCATCCTGCTCGAGGGCGGTCACCGAGTTGCCGTATTGCAATTCGACGCCATCGGGCACCGCGTCGCGCAGAATCGCGGCCAGGTCACCACGCGGCAACTCCACATCGCCGGGTTTGCCCCAAGTCGCGCGCATGTCGACCCGGCTCACCACCCGACCGCGAGCGTTGACGAAGACCATGTCGCGCACCTTGGTGTCGACCGTGTGCACCCTGTCCATCACGCCCATCCGCTCGGCCACCTCGACCGCTGGTCCGCGCACGTCGACCGGACTGCCGCTCGATCTGAAGCCATGGGCCAGCTCCACCACCGTCACGTCGAAACCCGCTTTGACGAGCCAGTACGCCGCCGTCGCGCCGGCGATGCCCGCGCCCGAGATCAATGCCTTCTTCATGACGCCAGATTAATTGCATCGAGTGAAACATTGCAATGAGTGCAGAAAACTCACAGTTTCGAGATAGGCTCCCGATCATGTCGTTGCGTGAACGCAAGCGCGCCCGAACCCGGGAGGCGCTCATCGAGGCGGCCGCGGAGCTGTTCGAGCGTCGCGGGTACGACGGCACCACGATCGCCGACATCGCTGCCGCGGCCGACGTCAGCACGCGAACGTTCTTCGCGTACTTCGCCAGCAAGGAAGATGTGCTGTTTCCAGACGCCGACGCCCGGGTCCGGGCGGCGCTGACGGCGATCGACGAGCGACGACCGGACGAGTCGCCGACCGAGATCCTGTTGCGTGCGCTGACCGAGCTCGGTGATGCCGACGGTGATCTCGTCGGCCCCATGGCGGCGCTGCGATTGCGATTCATGCGATCAATACCATCCGTACGCGGCCGGGGCCTGCAGCTTCAGCTCGACGCACAGGCTGAAATTGCCGACCGGATGCACTACGCGTTTCCCGATGAGCTCGACGAGGTCGAGGCGGCCGCGATGGTCGGCGCGTTCGTCGGAGCGGTCGGGGGCGCGCTGGAGGTGCTGCTGCGCGATGACCACGCCGATCCGGACGCGCTGCGCGAGCGACTGCAACGAGCGACCGCAGTCGCGTTGCGGCCGTGGACGTGACGGTGTTGCAACCGTCGTTCTCTTTCGCGCGGGGCGAGTCCGCCCTAACCTGTGAAATACATCACGAAGCGGAGGGCAGCGATGCGG
>DATFCF010000093.1:0-6858 GCA_035253445.1 Mycobacterium sp. | reverse complement strand
CGGGTGGGTGAAGCCTGCCACGTCAGCCGCTGCCGCCCGGCGACAAGCTCGCGGTGCGGAATCGGATGGCCCGGTCGCGGCGGGCGTCGTACCCCGTCAGGCCGGTGGTCCAGGCCTGCAACACCGACGGGTTGTACAGATAGATGTAGCTGACCTCGTCGGCGATGATCGTCGCCGCCTTGGCGTAATCCTCGGCGCGCGTACGGCGGTCGGCCTCGACGCGGCCCGCGTCGAGCAGCCGGTCGACCTCGGTATTGGAGAACTTCTGCGCATTGTTCGTGCCATTGGAGTGGTGCTGCGCGTAGTAGAAGTCGTCAGGGTCGATGTTGCCCAGCCAGCCCATCATCAGCATGTCGAAATTGCCGCTGTTCTGTTCGTCGAGCCAGGTAGCGAAATCGACGGTGCGGATGTTCACCGTGATGCCAAGTGGCGCAAGGTTATCGGCGATGATCTGCGCCGCTGTCACGGTCTCCGGATATTCGTTGGTCACCAGCATGTCGAGATTTCGCGGGGCGGCCTGTGCCTCGCGCAGCAGGCTTCTCGCCTTCTCGACGTCGTGGGAGTAGGTGCCGTACTCGGTGTACCAGGGATTGCCCTTCGGTATCGCGAGCTGGTTGACGTTGGCCGTGCCATAACTGGTGGCCTGCACGATGGCGTCGCGGTCGATGGCGTAGGCGATTGCCTGCCGCACGCGCACGTCGTTCCACGGGGTGCGCGCTTCATTGAGCGCGAGGTACCAGTAGTCGTTGCTCGGCAACTGCGCCAGCGTGATCGATTCGTCGTCGCGCAGCTGCGCGACGCGTTCGGTGGGAATCGAGTCGGTCCAGTCGATCTCATCGGCCTGCAGCGCCGACAGCGCCGTCGACGGCTCGGAGATGAACCGGAATGTCACCCCCGAAACCTTGGGTGCGCCAGCCCAATAGCCGGGGTTGGCCTTCAACGTGATCGAATCACCGCTCTTTTGGGAGTCGAACGCGAACGCGCCCGTCCCGATCGGGTGCGTGGCGATCTGGCCGCTTTCCACGTTGCGGCGCTGGACGATCGCCATGCCCTTGAAGCCGCCGAGGTTCGTCAGCAGATTCGGGGTCGGCTGTTTCACCGTGATTCTGACGGTGGCCGGGTCGGCAGCGCTGACGTCGGTGACCGCGCTGAACTTGTCGACGTTCGCGAGCTTTTCGTCGATGATGCGGCGGTAGGAGTACACGACATCGTCGGCGGTGAACGGGCTGCCGTCGTGGAAGGTGACGCCGTCGCGGAGGTGGAACGTCCAGGTGCGCTGGTCGGGGCTGACGTCCCACGATTCGGCAAGGGCGGGTCGCATCTCGAGGTTCTCGTCGGGCTCGACGAGCGTGTCGAACACGTTCTCCAGGACCTGGAAGGAGAAATAGGCGGTGGTCTTCTGGGGGTCGAGCTGGTCAGGTTCACCAGCTATGGCCGCGACCAGGTTTCTCGGCGCCTCGTCGCCGATGTCGACCCGCTCGCCGGTTGAGCACGCCGTGAGCCCGACTACGAGCGACATGACGACGCCGACCACGCTCAACACCGCTGGACTCTTCAACGCCATCACCCCGTAATCGTCGCCTTCGGCTCTCTACCCGCCCCGGGCCGTGGCCCAAACGTCACCCAGCCCAAACTCGTGACTTTGCTCAACGAACACTGAAATACTCATGGGCGCCGCTGATGGACCGACCTCAGGCGCCGGTTGAAGGGACGCACATCGTGACGATCATCCGTGGGTTCGCCGCAGCAGCCATTCTGGCTTGCGCTGGCCTGGGATTTGCCGGTCCCGCCCAGGCTGACCAGGTGATTGAAGGCATCTACAACTACACCGAGACCGGGGGGCAGTCGGGCACGTGGACGATCTACCCGTCCTGCGTTCCAACCGTCGGTGACCTGCGCGTCAACCTCGAGCTGCCGGTCGCCTGCCGGCTGCACGTCGCGGGGTCGGTAGGTATCACCGGCGGGGACGCACGGTTGACCGGAGGATTGTGGACCTTCACCACCACCAAGCGCGAGGGCGTGAAATGCCCCGACGGCAGTTGGGCGCCGACCACCGAGACGGTCGAGTTCAATGACCTCACCATGAGCGGCACCCGCAGCATCTTCCACGGCGAGGCCTGTGGGCTGCAGCCGGCCCAGATCAACGTCCCGTTCACGCTGTCTTTCAAGGAGCCACTGCCGATTCCGGTCGACCGCTACCCGCTGATCTGTGAGCCCGGCGGCCTAAGGCGCTGCTTCTGACGCCACATGCCGCGCTCGGTGGGACGTCGCGCGGGCCGCGGCCTTCGCGCCGCGGAACGGTCGGCCACCGGCGTCCCGCTGCTCAACGGCAAGGTTGTCGATCTGACGGGTCCCGGACTCACCGACCGGTGGGGCGTCACATGCGCTGATCTCGGGGCGTGCGTCGTTGCCCCGAACGGCAAGCTCGTGTCGGTCTTCGGCGACACCTTCTCGGGTCGCAAGGTCGGCGAGGGTGACTGGCGTTCCCCGGTCGTGCTGATCGGCACCGGCGACGCCGACCACGAAATCGTCTACGAACGCGCCGGCGGCGAGGACCCCGATTACGCGCGCCAACTGTGGCACTACATCCACGACGACGCGGCCACCGGATGGACCCGCGGCGGCATCAGCACGGTCATCCCGTCCGACCTGTTGCGGGTGAGCGACTCAATCTACTTGCACGCCATCGTCAATCGCGGACTCGGCACCGTCATCTGGACCGAGATCTGGCGCTCCGACGACAGCGGTGTCTCATGGACGCATATGGGGGAGAAGGCCAAGTTCGACGCCAATCTGCATGGCGGTCACGCACAGTGCTGGTCGTGGGACTTCGACCCCGACGACGGCTGGGTGTACGTGGTGGCCACCGGTTTTCAGCGCGACAAGGGCATCATCTTGATGCGCGTGCGTCCAGAGCACATCGGTGATCACTCGCGCTACTCGTGTTGGGGTTTCACCGACGGACGGTGGGCGTGGCGGAACCAAGCAACACCGATCACGCCCGATGGCGAGAAGTGGGGAGAGCTGACGTTTCGCCGGATGGCACAAGGCAAATGGATCCTCGGCGGCTTCCTTGCCTCCAAGTATGCGCTCGGCTACCGGGTCGTCGACTCACCCATCGCGAACATGCACACCACGCCGCTGCAGATGCCCGTGGTCGGCTCGGCATGGGATGGTGAGGACCATCTGAACAACTGCGTCGCCCAGCTTTACGGCGGCTATGTACTGCCCGGCTCACGGTTCGACATCAAGGGCGGCATCGGTCTGGTGGTCTCACAGTGGAACACCAGTGTCGGATGGCCTTATCGCGCAATGCAATTCAAAGCACTATTAAAGGACACCACAAAGACGGTGGAGCCGCCGGATCCGGTCAACCTGTGAGGTTAGACCGTGAAGCCGCCGTCGACGTTCCAGTTGACGCCGGTCACAAATGACGCTTCCGGTCCCGCCAGATAGCTGACCACGCTGGCGATATCGCTGGTTCGACCGTAGCGGCCGAGCGACGTCATCGGCCGTGCCCAGTCGGCGAATTCGCCGTCTTCCCGGTTCATGTCGGTGGCGATCGGGCCGGGCTGAACGTTGTTGACGGTGACGCCGCGAGGTCCGAGCTCGCGGGCCAGCCCTCGGGTGAGGCTTGCGACGGCGCCCTTGGTCATGGCGTACACCGACAGGCCGGGCGCGGGCACCCGGTCGGCGTTGACGCTGCCGATGTTGACGATCCGGCCACCGTCGCCAAGGTGAGCAAGCGCCCGCTGGATGGCGACAAAGACGGCGCGAACATTGACGGCCACCAACCGGTCGAACTGCTCGAGCGGAAAGGACTCGGCGTCATCGACGTATGCGACGCCCGCATTGTTGACCAGAATGTCCAAACCGCCCAACTCGGCGACGGCGTCGTCGACCGATCGCCCCACCTGCTCGGCATCAGCGCTGTCGGCCTGAATCGCGACGGCCTTTCCGCCCGCCTCGCCGACCTCGGCGACCAGCTTCTCGGCTTCGACGGCCGATGACCCGTAGGTGAACGCGACCGCTGCACCATCGGCGGCCAGCCGTCGGACGATCTCCGCGCCGATACCGCGTGACCCTCCCGTCACCAGGGCTCGCCGTCCGGTCAGTGCTGTCATGTCATCGTCCTTTCGGGGTGCTCACCATCTGGAACCATCAATGCGGATTGGGCCGAGATCATTCCCGCCTCGCCAAGTCCGACACCGACAAAGTCGACCCCGCCTATGGTGAACGCCGTGAGTGAATCGCATAAGAAGCGAGTTGTCGTCTGGGGCACCGGTTTTGTCGGCAGGATGGTGATCGCCGAGATCGTCAAGCACCCGCTGTTCGAGCTTGCCGGTGTCGGGGTCAACAATCCCGACAAGGTCGGCCGCGACGTCGGCGAGATCTGCGGTCTCGGAACGAAGCTCGGGCTGGCCGCGACCGACGACGTCGATGCCCTCATTGCGCTGCGGCCCGACGCGCTGGTGCATTACGGCCCCACCGCCGCGCACGCATTCGACAACATCGCCCTGATCAGCCGCTTCCTGCGGGAGGGCATCGACGTCAGCTCGACGGCGATGACCCCGTGGGTTTGGCCGACCATGCACCTGAACCCACCCGACTGGATCGAACCCATCACGACAGCATGCGAGCTGGGCGAATCGTCGTGCTTCACCACCGGCATCGACCCCGGTTTCGCCAACGACCTGTTCCCGATGACGCTGATGGGTCTGTGCTCGGAGGTCCGTACGGTTCGCGCGTCCGAACTGCTCGACTACACCGACTACGAAGGTGACTACGACTTCGAGATGGGGATCGGTAAGCCACCCGAGTACCGCCCGCTGCTGCAGAACCCGGGCGTACTGATATTGGCTTGGGGCGCAACGGTTCCCATGATCGCGCACGCGGCTGGCATCATGCTCGACGAGATCACCACCACATGGGACAAGTGGGTGACGCCCACCGAACGCAAGACCGCGAAGGGCGTGATCGCGGCGGGCAACGTCGCGGCGGTGCGGTTCACCATCAACGGGATCTACAACGGCGAAACGCGCATCCAGCTGGAGCACGTCAACCGAATCGGCAACGATGCCGCACCCGACTGGCCGTCGGGCAACGAGAACGACGTCTACCGCGTCGACATCGAAGGCACACCGAGCATCCATCAGGAGACCGCGTTTCGGTTCACCGACGGGTCGGGGCGCGACGCGGCGGCGGCCGGCTGCCTCGCGACGGGCATGCGCGCACTCAACGCGGTGCCCGCCATCAACGACCTTTCGCCAGGCTGGGTCACCGCACTGGATCTACCAGTGATTCCCGGTGCGGGAACCATTCGCTGAGTAACGCCAACTCCGTCAAATGAGATTCAATACCGGATAGGGTTCCTTTCGAGACGGAGTGACATGTCTGACGGGGTAGGGCTGTCGATTGGGGCCACCAATCTGACGGCGGTTGTAGTGGGGCGGACCGCGTTGAAGCGGTCCCCGGTGCTGACGCTGTACCCGCACCGGCCGCCCGAGGTCGGTGTGCCCAGCGAGAACCCCAATCTCACCGAACGCGGTCTGATCATCACCGACTTCGTCGACCGGGTCGGCGACCCGGTCGGCATCGTCGCCTCCGACGGCTCGACACACCGCGCCGACGCGCTCCTCGCCGACGCGCTGCGGGCCATGCTCGTCGCCGTCGGTGGCGGCCGCCCACCTGCCGACCCCGTCGCCGTGACATACCCCGCGCACTGGCGGCCGGCCGCGGTCGATGCCCTGCGCAACGCGCTGGCAGGGATGCCGGAATTCCAGCGGCCCAAACCGGCCCCTGCGGTTTCCGACGCCACCGCGGCGCTGACCGCTCTGCAGGACGATCCTGGCGTCCCCACCCGCGGCGTGATCGCGCTGTGCGATTTCGGTGGCAGCGGCACCAGCGTCACGCTGGTCGACGCCGGCAACGGGTTTGCGCCGGTAGGGCCGACCGTTCGGCACACCGACCTGTCCGGTGACCTCATCGACCAGGCGTTGCTGACCCACGTCATCAACGACCTGTCCGCCGCGGGGACCATCGACCTTTCCGGTACCTCCGCGATCGGCTCGCTGTCCCGGTTGCGGGCACAGTGCCGCGGCGCCAAGGAACGCCTGTCGACCGCCGCGGTCACCTCGCTGGTCGCCGAACTGCCAGGGCATCGCACCGATGTGCGGCTGACCCGCAATGAGCTCGACGACGCCATCCGTCAGCCGCTGGCCGACTTCGTCGGCGTCGTGCAGGAAACGTTGGACCGCAGCGGAATTCAGCCCGCCGACCTTGTCGCCGTCGCATCGGTGGGCGGCGGCGCGCGCGTACCGTTCATCACCACCACGCTGTCCGAACACTTCCGGGTGCCGGTGATCACCACCGCCCAGCCCGAGCTGACGCCCGCGATCGGTGGTGGGCTGGCCGCCGTGCGCGGCACGGTCGAAGAAGGCATGACGTCGATGGCCGCGGCCGCCCCCGCCGCTGCCGCTGCAGCCGCGGCGACTCAAATGGCGCCCGAGGCCGACCCCGGAGACGCGGCGTCGAGCACGTTCCAGGCGCTGGCGTGGTCCGACGCCGAGGACATTCCGGACGTGGCGCCCACCGACCCCTACGACTACTCCTCGCCCGCCGATGCCGGCGGGTTCACCGACGCCCGACCGCCCGTGCAGTTCGAGCATGAACCGTATGAGCAAGACGCGGCGCCGCTGCCGTGGTACCGGCGGCCGCCTGTGCTGCTCGGAGCGGGCGCGGTGGCTGTCCTGGCCCTGCTCGTGTTCGCGGTCCTTTTCGTCATGCGCGACGACAGCGCCCCCAGCCCGGCGTCGACCACCGCGCCAGTCACCACCACCACAACCCCGACCACCACGG
>DATFCF010000092.1:0-4309 GCA_035253445.1 Mycobacterium sp. | reverse complement strand
CGGCCGCCGGAGACGTCATCGGCGAAGGCTCACCTGCGGCGCCCGGCGGGGATTGTCCGGCGGGGGCGCCTCCGCCGCCACCGGGCTGCTGCGGGCCATCGCCTTTCGACGGGGGCTGATCAGTTTTACGCGGATCCCCGTTGCCAGTAACAGGTGCAACGGAAGCTACACCGCTGGGCGGCTTCGGGACACCCAGCAGCCCTTTGCCGGTCACGTCAGCGCTATAGCTGACGCGCACTTCCTCAGACTTGGCGAACAGCGCTGCGTACTTATCTTGTGCCACGCGCAATCCAACGCGGTCCTTGTTCTGGATCGCCGTCTGCATCTCTTGCTCGACCTGTTCGATCTCCGCGACCGTCGGGTGTTGGTCCGCCCATTTCTCCTGCGCCGCAGCGAGGTCCTCAGCCTGTGCGGCGAGATAGTCGTACTGCTCGGCCATCTTAGTCAACCACTCCTGGTGCTGGCGCAAAGCGTCGCCAGCAGCCTCGGCAGCGGTTCCCTCCCAATTGACTCCGTCGAGAGAAAAGGAATTCGACTGCTCTCGCAGAGAATTCGCGAACGCGCGAGCGTCGCCTGCGTACGTTCGCATCGGGCCGGCATTGCCCGAGTGAATGATCTGCGCGGCGGTCTTCGCGTCCATATACCCGTCGCCGGTATCACCCCCGGCAATCTCTGGCATCACCGCTTTCTTATCGATGGCGGGGACAACGGGAGGCAGCACGGGGGTTATCGGCACAGGATCGTTTGGAATCGGCTGCGGCGGGTCCTGAGCCAGCGCATAGCGCGCACGGTCATCGACCGTCTGGTAGGCATTCGCCGCGGCGTTGAGCACGGCCGCCAATCGGTCAGCCTCCGCGTTCCCCGATGCCACGTAGCTTTTCAATGTCTCGGCGCCGGCGACCACCCGATTCGCGGCGGACATGACAAATACAAACTTGCACGGCGCCGCAGGTGCCGCGGAAACGTCGCTGGTTTCCGTGGTGAGCTGGCCCGCTTTCGCTGTCAAGTCGGCGGGCTCGACCCGAACTTCCCCCGACGTCATACTGCCTCCTCGTGACGGGGCTGCGGCCCCGTGCCC
Organism: Mycobacterium sp.; assembly: GCA_035253445.1. Classification (GTDB taxonomy): domain Bacteria; phylum Actinomycetota; class Actinomycetes; order Mycobacteriales; family Mycobacteriaceae; genus Mycobacterium. Next base: position 3,231 of record DATFCF010000092.1, on the reverse strand, counting down.
AGCAAACTATTGATCACTGTTCCAGAGCCATCTGGTAGCGGCTTTCCTCACGCGGGTTGATCAGCCGAATCGGCAGCTGACGGTGACGCGGAGTGTCGATGAAGTTGTGCCGCAAAACCACCCGGCCGATACCCGGATGCGGCCCCAGATAGGTCGTGGAGTTTGGCCACGCCACCTTCGCCACCTGCCCGATGCGACCGTTGATGAACCCAGCGAATTCGCGGAAATGCGGGCCCAGCGTGACGACTGCACCCGACGCCGCCGAGCGCACCACGAACTGCGTGAACAACCGCGCATCGCCCAAGTTGATGCTCACGTCGACGTCGTCGAACGGCATGTACACGGGATACCGGTCCGCGGTCTCGCCCACCAACACACCCGCCGACCCGATCGGCAACTCGTAATGCCGGTCCGTCACCGGACTTTCGCCCTGCAACGCCGCTCGCTGCCCGCCGAACAAGCACGAAAAGCCGCGCGGTGTCGTCGGATTCGCCAACGTCGTCAGCAACACCGTCGTCGTCGGCGCAGTGCCGGGGCGAATCCGCACCCGCGTGATCGTGTGATCCGCCCGCGCCGACCACCACACATCCGGGCCGCCCGGGGCGTTGTACGCGGCGGTGAACGTGCTGCGGCCCTTGATCGCCGACCACATCTCGCGTTCGAAGCTGATTTCGGTGGACCGGTCGAAATCGTCGAAACTGCGTGCGCAGCGCGCGTCGATCCCGTTGCTGGCCAGGTGGTCTGCAATCCGCGTCGTCGACGCCACGAGATACCGTGCCAAACCCGCAACCCCGGACTCGCGGCGCAGCGCGGACTTTCGTGTCTGATCCGGATCCGCCCGCAGCACGATCCACGTCCGCCGGTTCGCCGGCGCCGGATACGGTCCGACCACCTGTTCGTACAGCGCGACCAGGCTCGCCGGCGCCGTCTTGCCAACCCGGTAACCCGCCGACACCACGTCGGCCTCAAGATCCGGGCAGTGTGCAGCGACCAATTCCTCGACAAGGCGGGTGTCGACGACGTCGTCGGTGAATGCCTCACCGTTGACGATCACGGTTGGGGTGAACGGCCGCGGAATCAGCTCGATGACCGAAATCAGTTGCTCGCCGTGCCAGCGTACGGCCACGTGATCGCCCGGCATCACCGTCGCGCCGACCGCGGGCACCGACGGCACGTCCGGTTCTTGGCGATGCCGCCGACGCCACGCGAACAGCACCGCGATCCAGCCGGTGAGCCGTCGGCCCCTCACGGTCAGCACCGCCGCGAGGGCAATGATGACGGCCAGCGTGACGCCGATCCACAAACGCTCGAGCTGCATGAACACCGCAATGCAGGCCGGGATCAACGCGGCCGCCCACAGCGCGTGCCCCGTCGTGAAGCGCAGGCCGAACAGCCGCAAGAGAGTGCTCATCGGCGCCTCAACGCACGTCTGGCCAACGCGCCCAGGCCCAACGCCAACGCGATCGACACGCTCGCCACGACGACGGCGGTGATCGGTCCGCGGTCCGGCGGCGGCACGTACACCGGCGGCGGGATCTGTTTGACCTTGTACGGCACCGCCTTAGGGCCGGGCGGAACATCCCACGTCAGGGCCGCGACGGGGTCGATCACACCCGCCCCGACATAATTGTCGACGCCGCCACCCGGGTGCCGTGCGGTGGCAGTGATCCGGTTGATGATCTGCGCCGGGGTCAGGTCGGGGAACCGCTGCTTGAGTAATGCCGCCAGCCCGGACACATACGCCGCGGCAAATGACGTGCCGCTGATCGGAATCGGGCCGTCCTCGCCCTGCAGCGCGTTGACCGGATTGCCTTCATACCCCAGCGCGATCATGTTCTCCGCGGGAGCCGCGGCGCCCACCCACGGGCCCGACATCGAAAAGGTGCTCGGCTGACCGTTCGGGCCGATCCCCCCGACGGTCAGCACCAGCGGCGAATACCACGCCGGAGAGACGATGGTCTGCACTTCTTTCCAGCCGCGCGGATCGGCAGGCACTGCCGGATCAGGCGGCGGATTCTGGCTGCAGTCCGCGCCCGTATTGCCCGCGGCCACGATCACCACCGCGCCCTTGACGTTGACGGCGTAGTTGATCGCGGCGCCTACGCCGCTCTCGTTGATCGGGCGAGTGATCTTGTAGCAGGCCGCTTCGCTGATGTTGATGACCTGCGCGCCGATATTCGCGGCATGCACGATCGCGCGTGCCAGGCTGCGCAGCGAGCCTGCTGTCTGCGTGGTGTTCGGATCGTTCGGGTCCGTGCGGGAGCCGACCGGTGAGAAAGCGTCCGATGTCTGACGCAGCGAGAGGATCCGAGCATCCGGCGCGACGCCGACAAACGCGTCGGTGGGGGCGGGCCGCCCGGCGATGATCGATGCCGTCAGCGTGCCGTGCGCGTCGCAATCGGACATCCCGTTGCCAGGTCCGTCGACGAAGTCGCCGCCCGGTTCGGCGGGTACCCGCGGTGAGCCGTTCACTCCGGTGTCGATCACCGCGACAGTTACCCCGGCCCCGGTTGCGAATTTCTGGGCCTCGCCGAGCCGCAGGTAATCGTTCGCCCACGGTTTGTCGGCGAAGTTCGAATTCGGGAACGTCGTCGGGGCCGCGCAGACGCGGCGCTGCTCCATCGGCTGGTCGGGACCCGTCTCGTCGGGTGGCACGGCGCCGGCGTCGATGGTGGGCGGCTCGATCGCTGCGGCAGGTGGAGCACTCAACAACGCCAGAATCAGCGCTGCCAGCAGCACACCGATGCGGTGCACGCGCGCTCACCCCCCGAGATGCCGGGTCGGCGCCGAGTGTGCTGGCACATCCACAGCAAACCAGGAGCCGCCGCTCGGGCGGCGCAAAAACTCACGTCAAGCCTATTGGCGGATTGCACGCCCGCAATCGTAACGGGGGTCCGGAGGTAGCTGTTCCGCTTTCTTGTGCGGTGGCGGCCCGGCGCGGGCGCCGAAGCTAGGCGTCGAGGTCTTGCTGGACCAGTTCGGCGACGGTCGTGAGCGCTTGTTCGTCCTCGGAGAAGACGGTCACCTGGGCGCCGTTGCCCGCGCCCAGCGTCATGATCATCAGCGCTGAGCCGGCGTCGACCGGCTCACCGCCGTCCAGGGAAAGCGTGACAGGTACACCGGCGTTGACGACGGCTTCGGCGATGATGGCGGCGGGCCGGGCGTGCAGGCCGATGGCCGAGCCGACAATGACGGTCTTGGCGGGCATTGGGTGTTCTCCTTAGGTGACGG
>DATFCF010000091.1:0-6675 GCA_035253445.1 Mycobacterium sp. | reverse complement strand
TAGGTCAGCGCGACCACACCATGCCAGTTGTCGAGTTTATTCAGTTCGCGAAGTTGTTCTTGCGCATCGTCTGTGGAGCGAAAGCGTCGTGCACGCTTGCCGTATGCCGGCCACTGATGTGGTGCGTCTTCGTCAAGAAGTATCCGTTGCCTCATCTTGACCCCTTCTTGTCGTGGTGAGCACGGCGACGTTAGATACGACAACGAGCGCAATCCCGACGTACTGTGCTGTCGAAAGTGCCTGTGTGAGCAGAAGCCAGCCGATGAGTACCGCGATGAACGGTTCCAGGCTGAGCAAAATCGCGAAGGAACCGCTCGACATCCGTCGCAGAGCCAGCAACTCCAGTGCATATGGCAGCAGTGGCAGCAGGATCGCGGCCACGAGCGAGAGACCGATCGCACCGAAGCTGGGACTTTGCTTCGCGGTCGCAACGCCGACGGGCAGCGACACGAGCGCGGCCGCGGTGATAGACCACGCGAGACCGTCGAAACCCTCGGTTTCGCCAAGCCTGCTCGTGATCACCACATAGCAGCCCAACATCGCGCCTGCACCGACTCCAAAGATCACGCCCAAGGGGTCAAGTTCGCCCCCTGTGAACGGATTCGTAATCAGGACAACGCCCGTCAGCGCGATCAGGGGTACGAGGTACCCACGGCCCCGTGCGCCGAGGAGTGCCACCACAAGCGGTCCGAGAAACTCCAGACAGCTTGCGACCCCCAGAGGGATACGGGAGACCGCCAAGAAGTAGAGAAGCGTCATCGTTGCAGAAATGAGGCCGTAGAGAAGGATGGTGCGAAGTGATTCTCGCGTAGGTAGTCGCGGGCGGACCAGGACCAATATGATGACCGCAGCGCACACCAACCGAAGCGACGCCGTAGCCAGTGGGCCCAGCTGGGCAAAGAGGTGTGTCGAAACCGCGGCCCCCGCTTGAATCGAGACCATCGCGGCAACCCCGCAAAGCGGACCGAAGTACACCGAGTCGCTTTGTGGGCGTGCGGCAACAATATTCACACTGAGGCTCCTGCTGCTTGATAGGCGAACTGCTCGCGGGAGTGAGGCGCGCGGGAACGCCACATGCGCAGCGGAATTGCCCCCCCGGCATTTCTCTTGCGGCATGCCCAAGCTTGTCCCGGCGCGCCCCCCGATCAAGCAACCTATTCGTAACAGGGTCATTAGTCCAACGAATGAATCTTATATCCCATTAGGCTGACAGGATGCCCCTGGATATAGGCCACTTAGAAGCGCTTGCCGCTATCGTCGACACAGGCAGCTTCGATGCCGCGGGACGACAACTGGCCCTGAGCCAATCCGCTGTGAGCCAAAGGATTCGGTCTCTCGAGACGCGAGTCGGCCACATTCTCATCGATCGCGGCCCGCCATGTCGTCCGACCGGCCCCGGCAAGGTGGTGCTACGACTTGCGCGCCAAGTGGCAGCGTTGCAGTCAGAGACGTTGGCAGAACTACACACTGATGGACATGGGGCCGACGTCGGGCGTGTCACCCTCTCGCTCGGGATCAATGCAGATTCGCTGGCAACCTGGTTTCGGCGCGTCCTTGCTACCTACGCGGAGACCGACGACACCGACCTCGACCTCACCGTCGACGATCAGGCACACACCACCGACCTACTACGCACTGGTGCCGTGGTAGGTGCGATTACCGACGATCCAGTCGCCATACGGGGATGCTCGGTGCAGTACCTGGGTCGCATGCGCTATCTGCCCTGTGCCGAGCCTCGATTTGCCACCCGGTGGCGCGACAGCAAGGGGCGACCCCGGTGGAACGACATGCCACTCATCAAGTTCGACCACAAAGATCGTTTGCCCGCGCAGTTCCTTTCCGTCGCCCTTCCGCAGACAGCCAACGAATCCGCGCCAACGCATTCAGTTCCCTCGAGCCACGACCTCGTTGCTGCTGTGTGCACAGGGCTCGGCTGGAGTGTCATTCCTGAACAACAAGCCCTACCCGAGCTCGCATCCGGGAAGTTGGTCACACTCGATGACCGATTCATCGACGTAAAGCTGTACTGGCAGGTGTGGCGACTTCAGACGCCTTCAGTTGCCCGACTGACCGAGAGCGTACGGGCAGCCAGTGAGGCCGAGCTTCGAACTGACTGAGGTCGCCGCACACCGTCTCACCGGCCCCTTGCGGATCAGATGCAGATGGTTCCACGAACGAGGATGCGTGTTTGACCGCTAACCCAAGTGCCTATGGCATCGGTGCGGATACTGGCGTAGCCGTCAAAACCGATGGCACGACCTTGCCGCGCGGTGAAACTCGTCGGCAACACATTTTTCGGTTGTAGCCATTGAGCGAGGGCGGCGTGAAGACTGCCAGTTACCGGATCTTCATCCGGACCGTCGGCCGGGGTGAATGCGCGAACCTCGAGGCGCACGTCGGGTCCGTGTGAATCGGGACAGAGTCCGCAGACGCCGATGCTCAACCCGTAGGCGGCCATCAACCTAAAATCGGGGCTCACGGCGAGCACTGCCGCAGCGTCGCGCAGCTGCACACCGATCCAGCCAGGGCCATTATCCGCCCATGCACAATCCAGAATTTCGTCATCGCTCACGCGCAGGGTGGTGGCTACGTCGCCAAGAGTCGCGGGGTCGACCCGACCTGATCGTTGCAACTGCGGTGCTCGAAACGCGAAATGCTCACGGTGCTCACGCTGGATAGCGATCAGTCCAAGTGCGCACTCCTGAAGGAGTTTTGCGGGACCGCCAGATTGGCCGCCATGGTGGGCCTCCCAGGCTGCGGCACACCCGAGTGTGGGATGTCCAGCGAAGGGCAACTCGGTGCGTGGAGTGAATATCCGCGCCCGATAGTCAGCGCCTCGTGATAGCGCCGATGCGCTGGGGGCAAGAAGGAACGCCGTTTCCGGGAGATGACTCCAGCGTGCGATCGTAGCCATCGCCTCGTCGGAGAGTCCGTCGCCGTCGATCACCGCCACCGCGTTGCCCTTGCCCGGCCTACATCCAAACACGTCGACCTGGTAATAGGCGCGAGCCAATAATCCCGACATCCTCATAACCTCCAATGCGGAGAACCAAGTTGATCACGCAATCATGTGACTCAGCGTAGACATGAACGAATTGCGTTGGCGCAAGCTCTACTATGCTGTGCACGCGTCGCCGGCTAGGGACCACCTTCTGTGGGTGCGAGTACTGCGGTCACCGCCCCAGATGTTTGCGTGGCATCGAAACAACGACGTTGGTTGCGGAGGTTTCGTGTGTGAGTTTGGTGATCACCGCGGAGAGCGTTCTGGTCTTGCGTCGCAGTCGAGCATTTTCGGCAGCCAGTTCCTCGTTGTGATCACGGGTCTGGGCGAGTTGTCGTTGTAGGGCCTCGACATTCGGGGTGACGGGTCCGCACCCGAAAATGGCCTTGAACTCGTTGAGCAGATCGCTGTGATGTTCGTAGAGTCTCTGCCGTGGGATTCCCGATTCGTCAGCCAAGGCCACCACAGTGTGTGCGCCGTTGCTCTGCTCGGCTTTGTTGTCTCGGAGACGGTTGATAGCGGCCCGGACCCGCTGGCATTCCTCATCGTTGCGTTCGGCGGCATCGCCCATGGCGAGGAAGTTGCGCGCTGCAGCAGCAACGAGGTGAGCGTGGCCCCGGCGCAGTTGCTTGCCGGCCTGCCAACAACAGCTGATCAACTTCACCCGAAGTGCCACCCCACACCGGCTTAAGTATTCGATACCTTCGACGATCAACTGCCAGACGCGGAAATCGCTGTGCGGGAGGGCGATTCGTCCAGCAAAATCAGTGTCGGCTCGCCCCGAACTTCTATTGGCGACTCACGACCGTTCGCCGGCGCCCGCGCAGCAAGGCCGTGACCTCCCCTCTGCGAGGCGTTAGTATCAAAACCGACAAAGCCTCCGCCATTTGCTGGCAGATCCGGGACTGGTTCTGATCACCTACTAGATTCGAGACGACGCCGCCACAGGCATGTCGGTGCGCGACGCTATTTTGTTCCCATGCGCTGGTTTGCCCGTCCTGAGAATGTCCCGCTGGAGCTGAGAGTCGCACCGCGGCTCGCGTCGTGGAACAAGGCTGACGATCCAGATCAGATCCGATTGCAGGAGTACCTGGACGATATGGAAGCGTTGATCGCCGGCGCACAGATCAGCGGCCCCTGGGCGCTGCGCCTCGACGTCGGTTTACCGAGTTCACGAGACCTGCTCGAAGCCAGCGACCTCGACAACTTCGCGTATCCGCTCGCAACTCGTCTTCGCGATGCCGACTTGGTGTCGGTGTGGTGCACGAAGCGGCATGGCGAACAGTCTTCGGTGAGGATCTGTGCGGCCCGAGAAGTGCCTGCACCTGAAGCCTCCGGTGTGGTTGTCGCGGCGACTGCAGCCTCTGCCTCGAGCATTGCGTACAAGGAGGCGATCCACGCCGCCGTCTCCGTCGCCGCCGTGCTACCGGATGGACCAGTTCGGCTCGAATTGTCCTTCGTGGTCGGTCCACGCCGCAATTGGCTGAACCTGTGGAAGCAGACGATCGACGCGCTCGACCCGCTGCTGGGTCGTACCCGGCCAGATCGCGCATGGCATCCCCGCGACGGCCGAATCACCGAGCTCGGCCTGCACTGCACCGTGGATCAGTTCGCCGGCAACACGGTCGCGGTGGGCATCTACGCGTCGGCTGAAACCACCAGTATCGGCGAGCACAGCGCGCTCGAGGTTTCACAAAAGCCAGTTGGCGAGGTTGTCAACGTCGAGCCAGTCGATGTACTCGCCGGGACGGATCAGCGCACCCGCGCACACGAGTTCCGGGACGACGACGCCGGCTATCTGGCCTGGCTCGCCTCCAACCCCAAAGGCTTCGTCGTGAACATCGCCCGTAACTACAGCGTGTCCACCGCACGGGTTCATCACGCCACTTGCCGCACCATCAGCGGTCAGAATCCGCACAATGGGCCGTGGACCGGTGCGTACGTCAAGGTGTGCGCTGACGAGTTGGTCGACGCCGAAGAGTGGGCCGCAAACACCGTGCGAAAGCCGATCCCGCCGTGCGGGACTTGCCAACCGTCGTACGCGTGACGTCGAAGGCGAGCCTACCGGGCGGCCATCCAGAGGTCAGGAACGTCGAGCTTCCGCTCCGCTCGATGCTCGACCAGCGGCGGCATTGGGCTCGGTGATTAGCGAGTACAGCTGATTCTGCGCTGCAGCACTTCGGGTTTCGATACCTGCGGCCGTTACGTAGCGCTGCGATGTCGTCATCGACTCGTGGCCGAGGAGCTTCATGAGGCTATAGACGCTGACATTCGAGGTGGCGAGCTCAGTGGCATAGGTGTGACGCAGGCCGTGTACCAAAGCGCCCGGCACTGGGCGTGCATCCGGTCCTGCGCGCTTGAAGGCGCGCTTGATGCGAGATTGCAGCGTGCCACGCGTGATTCGTTCACCATCTCGACCTACGAATAGCGGTGCGGAAGCTGGCCATCCCGACAGTGGCGTGCTTTTCGACGTAGATGACCGTTTCTTGCCTTGGGGCAACCGCGCGGCCCGACTCGCCATGTACGTACCGATCACGGCCAGCAGCGCTGCCTCGATCGGGACATTGCGCTCTTTGCCGCCTTTGCCTTTCACATTGACCACGGCGGAACCGTCGTCGAGCGTCCGCACGTCCCCAACATCGACCAGCCGGAGTTCTTCTGCCCGGAGGCCCGCTAGAAGCGCAGTGAGAATGAGTGCGAGATCTCTTTCCTGCCAGTCTGTTTGGCGAGGATCATGTTCTTGCGCGACAGCAGAAAGCAGCGCTTCCACCGCGGTCCGGGGGAGCGCCTTCGGCAGCGGCTTCTTCAACTTTGGGCGCCCAACGAGCTGCATAGGGTTGGCCGCCAACAGTTCGTTTGTATAAAGGAAGGTGCACAACACATTCCATGTGGACCAGCAGCGCCGGATCGACGCAGCTTCGTGATCGGCGGCAAATGCCGCGAATGCTGCACGCATCGAATCGCGAGTTATGTCAGCTGGACTGAGCTGGATTAATTCACCGTCTGCGAGCAGTTTGGCGATGGCGACGAAGTCTCGGCGATAGGCCTTCATCGTGTGCGCTGAGGGTTTACTGGCCTGCCGGTGGTCCAAGAACTGCTGGAACCACTCGGGGATCTCACAATCAGTACCCGCCGGCACGGAGGCGGCCTGGCGCGCGTCTGCGGCGACGGAGAGTCCGAGATCTGTCTCGTTCGACACTGCATCAGGCTTCCAGATAAATGATGGATAATCAACGTTATCCATATTATTGTTATCTGCACGGCTGTGGGCTGGGCGAACGGGAGGCGCTGCACCACAGCGGTAACGTCACAGTGACGAATTGGGCCCGGGGCGCAGGGTTTCGAGGTCGCGAGTGTCCGCCGGTGTCAGGTAGTTCTGGACCGTCAATCGTCCCGGTCCGGCGCTGTCAGGTAGTCACAGATTCAGGCCCGGCGCCATGGGTTCGCCGGCCGAATGAGCGCAGGTGCATGGGTGGAGACCTGGGCAGGTGGCGCTGTCAGATTGTTCTGGAACGTAGGGCGAGAAGTCGGACAGCTCTCAGGTATTCCCGGATTACTCCCAACTAGTTCCGGATCGGACAATCGTCAAGAGGTGCGAGCCGTTTCATCTAGTGCAACTCGGCGTAGTTTAAATGCCGATAAGCCACATTATGTCAACTAAAGTACGCCATGTT
>DATFCF010000090.1:0-4021 GCA_035253445.1 Mycobacterium sp. | reverse complement strand
ACCGCGAGCTCTGCGCCTGACCCACCGAAAACCAGCACTTCGCGACCAAGTCCGCTCGCCCTGGAGCTGGCGACGCTGATGGAGACGAGCCCGTCAGGCTGTTTGCGCGTCGTCGACGGCGACACCACCGTGTTCAGTGATGACGCCGCCGTTCCCGTGATTGGAGCGTCAGCGGTGAAGTTGTTCACCGCGTCGACGGCATTGGCTGTTCTCGGACCCGACGCTCGTTTCTCGACCGCGGTGCGCGCACGGTCTGTGGTGGACGGCACCGCGGGTGATCTGTGGCTGGTCGGCGGCGGCGATCCGGTCCTGGGGACCAAACCGTGGGCGGCAACGCTTCCGGCGATAGGGCGTGTCTTCACGTCCCTCGAGACGCTGGCCGACCGAGTGGTGGCCGCCGGGCTTCGCCAGGTGACGGGGCAAGTGATCGGCGATGAGTCTCGCTACGACGCGCAACGCCTCGTGCCGACGATGCCGGCCCGGCTTGTCGCGGACGCCGAGGTCGGTCCACTCAGCGCACTCACCATCAACGACGGGTTCCGGAGTTTCGGCCATCCAGCGATTCCCTTCACCGACCCACCGGTCGACGCGGCGAGCCTCTTCGCGGATCTCCTGAGGCAGCGCGGGGTCCGGGTCGACGGTTCCGCGTCCGCCGGCGCCGCGCCGTCGGGTACCGCAGAGATCGCCTCGGTGTCGAGCCCGCCCGTCGGCGAACTGGTCCACGCGATGTTGCGGGACAGCGACAACGGCACGGCGGAGCTTCTCGTGAAGGAGCTCGGGCGGAGTGTGTCCGGCGTTGGGTCCTCCGCTGCGGGCGTCCGGGCGATGCGGGACCACGCTGCGAGTTTGGGCGTGCCGTTGGGCGGCGTGACGCTGGCGGATGGATCGGGTCTCGGCACAGCGGATCGCCTCACCTGTGGTGCGCTTACCGCCGTGTTGGTTGCCGATCAGGCCGCGCTCGAGCCTCGGCTTTCGATCGCTGGAGTTGACGGGACGCTGCGTAGGCGATTCGCGTTCGCGCCTGGCCTCGTGCGTGCGAAGACGGGATCACTCGACGGCGTTGCTGCGCTCGCCGGCTACGCCCGCACGGCCGATGGAACGAGCGTCGCGTTCGCGTACGTGATCAACGGCTTGAACGATGATGCTTCGGGCCGTGCTTTCCAGGATCGGCTCGTCGCGGCTCTGGTGTCTCCCTACCCGGAGACGACGTAGTCGGAGGGATTCGCGGCGAACTGGGAAGCGCATTCGAGGCTGCAGAACCAGTACGCGTGGTCGTTATGGCGTAGCCGGCCCGCGGCTTCGTCTCGGGCGACCTGCATTCGGCACACCGGATCAATCGTCATCTGGTCTCCGACTGGCCCAAGTTCGAGGGCGAAGAGTTCCACCGGATCGGTCACGTTTCGGAGTTGAAACGAGCCAAGCTCGATGACGCCATAGCCCGAGTCCCGGGCATGTTGCGCAACCAGCGTCGTCGCCAGCACCTGTCCACCGTGGGCTTGCGCGGTCACTCTTGCGGCGAGGTTGACTGCGGCACCGATGTAGTCGTCGCCCCGCATGATGGCGGAGCCGTGATGAAGTCCGGCTCGTGGCACGGGAAAGCCCGGTTCGCGTGCTGCGCCAGCGAGTATGGCGTCGAGCGCGCACACGGCGTCGACCGGACTGCCGTACGCAACCATGACCGCGTCACCGATGGTCTTCACGAGCCGATCGGATGGGCCGAGCGCGGCGTCGACCATCGCTTCGAAGCGGTCGAGGAGCGCAACTGCGGCCATGTCGCCGTGCGTCTCCGTAAGGGCGGTGAAGCCCGCCAAGTCGATGAACGCGAAGGTCGCTTCGGCCTCGATGTTCGTGGTCACCAGCTCACCTGTCTACCCAAAGCCGCTTCCGGCGGGGTCGAATGCACCGAACCACCAGAGCGCGCTTGCGGCGACGGCTATCCCCACGAGATACCAGATGTGTCCGCCGTAGCGGTGAATGCCGAACAGGCTCAGCTCGCACGCGAAGAACAGCGACGCTCCAACGAGGATCACGCCCGCCCCTACCGCTTGATGCCAGCGCGGGCGAAAACGTGGCGGTTTTAGCCGCGAGGTTTCGCTGACGCGCCCCGCGTGAGTGGTGAGCGTCGCATTGTGATGCGAATTCGTTTGTCTGCGCCGCTGCCGCCTTCCCATCTGGTCTCCCTCTTAATCGCGCTTTACTACGACGTGTAGTAGCACATCGCCGGTCAGCGTTGACAGCGCCAACCGGCGTTGGCAGACTCTCTGCGTGTCTGCGCAGGTAGTTAGAGAGCCCTCGGATCCTGAGATCAGCGCGGCCGCTGGACTGTTCAAGCTGCTCAGCGATCCGACACGTCTCAGGATCATCTGGGCGCTTCTGCACGGTGAGCACTCGGTCAACGAATTGGCGAGCCACGTTGGGGCCCAACCGCCGGCGGTCTCCCAACACCTATCGAAGCTCCGCCTTGCCGGTGTTGTGAACACCCGGCGTGACGGCAACCGCATCCTGTACGGGTCTGCGAACGAGCACGTGTTGGCCTTGACGGTAGAGGCGCTTCGTCACGCAGATCACGTCGTCGGAGGCGCTGTCCATCACCGCAAGGAGCAGGCATCATGACGAACCACGATCACGCCGAACACCGTCATTCGTCGCATGGCCATACGCATCACGAGCACGACCATCGGCGCTCCGGCCGTATCGCGCAGATGTTTCGGGGGCTGGTCGGAGCGCACAGCCACGATGCGTCCGACTCGATTGACGCGGCGTTGGAGAGCGACGCACGAGGAATTCGCGCCGTGAAGGTTTCCTTCGCAGCGCTCATGGTCACTGCGATGGTGCAGCTGATAGTCGTCGCCGCAACACGCTCCGTTGCCCTCGGGGCCGACACAATCCACAACTTCTCCGACGCGCTCACCGCAGTGCCGCTCTTTTTCGCTTTCCGGCTCGGTCGGCGCGCGCCCGATCGGCGTTTCACCTACGGCTACCGGCGCGCCGAGGACCTGGCCGGGCTGTTTGTCCTCGTGATGATTGCCTTGTCGGCTTTGGTCGCTGGCGCGGAGTCGGTAGTGCGGCTGTTACATCCCCGTGAGCTGGAAAACGTAGGTGTTCTCATCGTGGCGGGAGTTGCCGGTTTCGTCGGCAACGAGCTAGTCGCTCTGTACCGGATTCGGGAGGGAAACAGCATCGGTTCGGCTGCGCTCGTCGCGGACGGTCATCATGCGCGCACGGACGGCTTCACTTCTCTCGCGGTCGTCGCCGGCGGCTTCGGCGCAGCTCTCGGGTGGAATTGGGCGGACCCGGTGGTCGGCTTAGCGATCTCGGTTGCCATTTTCGTGGTGCTGCGTGGGGCGGCCCGGCAGATCTACTACCGACTCATGGACGCAGTTGACCCTGCGATCGTTGACGACATCAGCCATCAGGCCGCACACGTCTCGGGTGTTCGCGCGGTTTCCGCGACGCGGGTACGTTGGCTGGGACACCGGCTGAGTGCCGATCTGACGATCGAAGTCGATCCGAACGCGTCGGTCACCGAGGGCCACTCGACTGCTTCTGACGTGCAGCAACGAGTGATGGAACGGGTCCGCCACGTCGACGACGTGCGGGTGCATGTTCATCCCGCCACCGCTGCGGCCCTGTGAATCGGTACGTCACCTGACGGAGAAGGCTCCGATCGCCGCAACCCCGATCGCTATTCGGTACCAGCCGAAGCCGCGCAGCCCGTTCCGAGTCAGGAACGAAACCATCCATCGGACCGCGATGACCGCGGAGACGAACGCAACAACGACGCCGACCAGTGGAACGGCCGTTCCGAACGTGGAGACGATGAGGCCCCCGTTTTGGAGTGCGGAGAACGCGGTCGCAGCCGTCAGCGTCACCAGACCGAGCAGGAAACTGAACTCGATCGCAGCTCGCATGGAATAGCCGAGCAAGAGCGCGGCGACGATGGTGGTGAGGCTGCGACTCACACCGGGCCATAGCGCGGCGACTTGCGCCAGGCCGATGATCGCGGCGTGGCGCAGGGCGA
>DATFCF010000089.1:0-4575 GCA_035253445.1 Mycobacterium sp. | reverse complement strand
TCGCCGAGGGCCTCGACATGGTGTCGCTCACCCAGATCCTGGCGTGGGATCTGCTGCTGGACAGCAAGCTTCGCGCGAAGGTCGCCAAGCATGCGAACGATACGCTGCTGGGCACCGTCTCGCTGGTGGAAAAGGGTGCCGCCAGGCGCGATTCGAAGAAGACCGCCGATGTGATGCTGCGCTACAACTTTCCGGCCGGCGGGCTGAGCGACGATGCGCTGCGCACGCTGATTCTCATGGTGCTGGCGACGGGTGCCGACGTGCGGCGCGCGCTAGTTGGCTGAGCCGTCCTTGGACGTGCAGGCCCCGCAGATACCGAAGATCTCGATGGTGTGGCTGACATCGGAAAACCCGTGTGTGCGGGCGACTTCGGCGGCCCATGCCTCGACCTGGCGGCCCTGCACCTCGACGGTCGCCCCGCAGGCCCGGCACACCAGGTGGTGGTGATGGTGCTCCGAGCATCGCCGGTACACCGATTCGCCGGTGTCGGTGCGCAGGGTGTCGACAAGGCCTGACGCCGCCATCGACTGCAGCGTCCGGTAGACGGTCGTCAGCCCAATGCCCTCGCCGCGCCGGCGGAGCTCGTCGTGCAGGTCCTGTGCGGACCGGAACTCCTCGAGGTTCTCCAACAACGCAAAGATCGCGGCGCGCTGCCTGGTGGCGCGCACCCCGGGTGTGCTCACTCGCCGCCCTCGGCCGCGTGGGTCACCGCTGCGACGACGATGTCGGCCAGGTGGTGATCGACCAGCCGGTACATCACCTCACGCCCCGAGCGTTCTCCTGCCACCACCCCGGCGGCCTTGAGGATCCGCAGATGCTGGCTGACCAGCGGTTGCGGCACCGCCAGCGCATCCACGAGTTCGTGCACGCAGCGCGCCGATTCCCGCAGCTGCAGCACGATCGCGATGCGGACCGGAGCGGCCAGGGCGCGGAGCAGGTCGCCTGCGGTGTCGAGGACGTCGCGCGACGGGAGCTCCTGTGGTGGGGCGCCGCTGTGCTGATGATCGTCGTGTTCAGCCAAAGTGGAAACGGTTTTCATTATGCAGCCAGAATACATTCGCGATTGCGCATGTCAACGTTGACGAGGCGGTCGCTACGCTGTTCCACCGTGGCTTCCATCATCGACACTGTCGCCAACCTCGCCAAGCGGCGGGGATTCGTCTACCAGTCCGGCGAGATCTATGGCGGCACCAAGTCGGCGTGGGACTACGGACCGCTCGGCGTGGAGCTCAAGGAGAACATCAAGCGACAGTGGTGGCGCTCGGTGGTCACCGGCCGCGACGACGTCGTCGGCATCGACAGCTCGATCATCCTGCCGCGCGAGGTGTGGGTGGCCTCCGGTCACGTCGAGGTCTTCCACGACCCGCTCGTCGAGTCGCTGATCACGCACAAGCGTTACCGCGCAGACCATCTCATCGAGGCATACGAGGCCAAGCACGGACATCCGCCGCCAAACGGGCTGGCCGACATTCGCGATCCGGACACCGGCGAACCCGGCCAGTGGACCGAGCCGCGCGAATTCAACATGATGCTCAAGACCCACCTCGGGCCGATCGAGACCGAGGAGGGCCTGCACTACTTGCGGCCCGAGACCGCGCAGGGCATCTTCGTCAACTTCGCCAACGTGGTGACGACGTCGCGGCGCAAGCCGCCCTTCGGTATCGGCCAGATCGGCAAGAGCTTCCGCAACGAGATCACGCCGGGCAACTTCATCTTCCGCACCCGTGAGTTCGAGCAAATGGAGATGGAGTTCTTCGTCGAGCCGTCGACGGCCCGCGACTGGCACCAGTACTGGATCGACGAACGCCTGCAGTGGTACGTGGATCTCGGCATCGACCGCGACAATCTGCGGCTGTATGACCACCCGAAGGACAAGCTGTCGCACTACTCGGATCGCACCGTCGACATCGAGTACAAGTTCGGCTTCCAGGGCAACCCGTGGGGCGAACTCGAAGGTGTGGCCAACCGCACCGACTTCGACTTGTCCACGCACTCAAAGCATTCCGGGGTCGACCTGTCGTTCTACGATCAGGCGTCCGACACCCGATATGTCCCGTATGTGATCGAGCCTGCGGCCGGGTTGACCCGCTCGTTCATGGCGTTTCTGGTCGACGCCTACGCCGAAGACGAGGCGCCCAACGCCAAGGGTGGCGTGGACAAGCGCACCGTGCTGCGGCTGGATACCCGGCTCGCGCCCATCAAGGCCGCGGTGCTGCCGCTGTCGCGGCACGAGAGCCTTTCACCGAAGGCTCGCGACCTCGCCGCCGAACTGCGCAAGAGCTGGAACGTCGAGTTCGACGACGCGGGCGCGATCGGCCGGCGGTATCGCCGCCAGGACGAGATCGGTACGCCGTTCTGCGTGACGGTCGACTTCGACTCACTCGACGACCAGGCGGTGACCGTCCGGGAGCGAGACGCGATGACGCAGGACCGCGTCGCGATCGACGGCGTCAGCGACTATCTCGCGGCGCGGCTGAAGGGCTGTTGAGCTGCATTGCCTGTCGCGAACGTTCCGTACCGCTCGGCATTTCCGCGAGACTTCGAGCGGTAAGGAACGTTCGCGGGCGCTAGAACCGGCCCCCGCCGCCGCTGTAGCTGCGGCCCGAGGATCGCGACGAGCCGCCGAACGAGGTCGTCCGCCCCATGCCGAGTCCACCGCCGAAGCCGCCGCTGAAACCGCCGCGTAGCGCGCCGGACAGGATATTGCCGATGATGATGCCGCCGATGACAGCACCCATGTCGGAGCCACCGCTGCTGTAGCCCGACGTGTAGGACCGCTGCGCGGCATGCACGTCACTGTTGGCCAGCGACTGCGCCTGTGCCGCCAGCGTGGCGGCCCCGTTGGCGTGCGCGATGGCCTCGTTGAGATTCGTCGCCCTCTTGTCCTGCGCGGCCTGCAGTTGACGCACTGCCTCCGACAGCCGGGTGCGGGCCTCCGGGCCGATGCTGCCGCGGCGGGTGTCGATGAAGTCCGAGACGCCGCGGACTCGCGACTGCGCGGTGAACAAGGCCTGGTCGAACGTGCGGTTCAGCCGTTCGACGGCCTCGCGTTCCGCGGAGACGCTGGCCAGCAGCCGATCCAATTCAGCGTCGGCCGTGGCCAGCCTGGTGAAGGCGCCGAGCGGGTCGGTGTCGCCGGTCTTCTGCGCCTCGGTGATTGCGGCGGCGGCAGCGTCGCGAGCGGCAGAGAGTTCGGCTCGCTGCGGCGTATTGCCTTGCTGGAGTTGAGCATTGGCCTGATTAACGCCGTTCTGAGCGTCGGCGATCGCGGACGGCAAGGTGGCCATCGCGCGGTTGATGTCGGTGCCCGCCGTATCGATCGCGTCCAGCAGCGCACGCGCTTGTCCCAACGATGACTCGGCGGCGCGGATCGCATCCACCAGCCCCATCTGCTGGCCCGCCGGGCGCGAAACCAGTTCGCGCGCGTTGGTGAGGTTCTGGTCGGCGAAGCCGAGCCGTTGGTTGGCCGCCTCCACGTTGCCGGCGACGGACGTCAGTGCGCCAGCATCGAATTGGTTGTGCAACGCGGCTAAAGTCTGTTCGGCCGGGCCGAGGCGAGCGGTGATGTCGACCATCTGCTGAGTCAGTGCGGCCAGTCGCGACGGCGCGTTGATCACCAGATCTCGCAGCTTGTCGAAGGCCTCGGTCTGTGCGTCCAGCTCCCGATCGGCCTTCGCCGCCGCCACGACAACGCGGGTGATCAAGTCGCGACGCTGCTGCGGTGTTTCGGGCGCGGCGTCGTCGAGAATCTGGCGGACGTTGAACGCCTGCGCCAGCGTCGTCTTCGCGTTGGTCACCGCCTGGCTGAAGGGTGCAGTCTGGGTGGCGCCGAATTCCTCGACGGCCAAGGCCAGTTCGCTGTCGCTAGTGCGTATGGCGTTGTCGACGTCCACCACGATGGCCTTGGACAGATCGTCGAGCGCATCGATCGGGACCGTGGCCAACGCGGCCGGATCCGACGGATCCACGCGCCGCGCCGCCGCGAACTCGGCTTCGCGCCGCTTGCGTCGCCGCCGTCGCATGAACAGCCATAGCGCAAGCACCGCGAGGACGATGATCGCGAGCATGACGACCAGCCCGACCCAGGTGAATCCGCTGCCCGTCGACGTCGAGGTCGCATTGAGGCCGTCGGCGGCGGCTACCGCGGCGGCGGCCCAGTCGCCCTGGCGCAGTGCAGGTTCAACTTCATTGCGGCGCAACGTGTCTACGTCGACGCCTCCGGCGGCTGCCGTCGGCACCAAGAACGCGTAGGCACGGTCGACGGTCGCGACGGCGAGCACCGCGTCCTGGTCACCGAAGTCGCTGAGGCGCATGGTCTCGTTGGTCCAGTCGACCGCGCTTTGGCCGGAGAACGTGTCGACGTAGACGACCCACAGCCGGATCCGCCGATCGGTGTAGAGCTTGTCGACTGCCTGCAGTACGTCGTTCATCTCGGAGCCGCTGAGCGCGTTCGTGCCGTCGGTGACGTAACTGGGCAGCCGGAACGGCGGCTTGCCGGCGGCCGCCGGCGCCACGAGGACGGCGACGGCGACTGCCGCGAGCACGACACTGAGCAAACGGGCGATGCGCATGGCC
>DATFCF010000088.1:0-5011 GCA_035253445.1 Mycobacterium sp. | reverse complement strand
CTGGGGATCGGAAACCTGTTGGACAACAACACGATCGGGTCGATCGCGCAAGCGCGCGGCAAGACGCCGGCGCAGGTGCTGATCCGGTGGAGCATCCAGCTGGGCAATGTCGTCATCCCGCGCTCGTCGTCTCCGGAGCGGATCAAATCGAACCTCGAGGTGTTCGACTTCGAGCTGACCGATGACGAGATGGCCACGCTCAACGGTCTCGATGACGGCACGCGCTTCCGTCCCGACCCCGACACCTACACCGGCACTTAATTTCTCGCCGCGCGTGCCTTTGGGGCTCAACGACTTGGAATTTCAATCCCGATGAGGCCAAGGGCGTCGCGTATCCGCGCGTCGCCGCGGTCGAGATAGTCCGTCAGACGGTCGAGGTCACGTCCACTGCTATTGGGTGTGAGCGTCACGCAGATGTCTGCGAACGAGCGGTAGTTGTCGATGCCGTCGCGCAGGGCATCGTCCACTTCCTTGTCGGGAGCGGGCAGCTGATCCTCGATCCGGTCCAGCGCCGCCTGAAGCTTGGTGCAATTCTCGCGGGTCGCCGAGTAGTCAACCTCGGTCATCGCGTGGCCAACGGTCATCAGCACACCGCCCATGTTCGCCACCGCGTCTGCGACGTTTCGCTCCCACGCTAGGCCCGCCGGCGCGGTTGGCCGACCTCCAATCGTGCTCACACAGGCGGTGAGCACAAGGACGAGCGCCGTCATGGCAACGAGTCGCCTCATGCACAGAGTCTATTCGCGCGTCACCCGGTGCTAGCTTGTCGGGCACATGGCCGCGGCGTCGCGCAACACCGTCGCCGACGGCGCGTCGACCGGCAGCCCGTAGCCGCGCAGCACCGCGGCGAACTGCACCGCGTACTGACACCAGAACGCCCGGTTGGGCGGCATCCAGTCAGCGGGCTGCTTGTCGCCCTTGTCCTGGTTGGCTTGGCCTTGCACGGCGAGTAGGTTCGCCGGATCGTTGGCGAACCGAATCCGCTTCTCGTCAGGCCAGTCCCGCGCGCCGAAGTCCCATGCGTAGGCCAGCGGGACGATGTGCTCGATCTGCACGGCCGCACCGGTCTGGCTACCGCGCACGAAAGCGATGGTGGCGTTGGTGTACGGGTCCTGCAACGTGCCTGTGGCAACCGCATTGGGGCACCGCTTGATTGACACGTAGGTCTTTTCGACGAGGTCGCGCTCGAGGATGTCGTTGCGGGTATCGCACCCGTTATGACCACCGGGGGCGGTGTTGTCGTCGGTCCAGCTTTCGCCGAATGCCGTCCTGCGATAGTCGAAGCTCCGGATGCGGATGGGTAGAACCGCCACTCCGGAAAGCACGTCAACACCCGGTGCGACGGTGGGCATTTCGGCCCCGGCAGTGAACTGCGAAGCGCGATCACCCGACGAGGCGACGACCTGGTACGCGACGATCACTGCAAGCGCCACCGCGACCGCCAGCCA
Source organism: Mycobacterium sp. (assembly GCA_035253445.1). GTDB lineage: Bacteria > Actinomycetota > Actinomycetes > Mycobacteriales > Mycobacteriaceae > Mycobacterium. Next base: position 3,563 of record DATFCF010000088.1, on the reverse strand, counting down.
CAGCAACCGGTTGCGGCTCATGCCTTGTCCAGGTATTCGACGCGGTCGGTATCGGTGAACTGCGCTGCCAGCAGAACCATTCCGGGATCATTCGGGTTCTTCTCGTAATGCGATTCGCAGAACTCACGCGCCGCCAAGATGATGTCAAGGTGCTCCGACAGCGACAAGAACCTCAGCGTGATGGGCCGGCCGGATTGGCTGAGACCCAACACATCTCCCTCTTTGCGTTCCTGCAGATCGAGATCGGCGAGCTTGAACCCATCGAGGGTGGCGGCGACGGCCTTCAGTCGCTCCCCTGCCCTGGACCCTTCCGGCAACTTCGTGGCGAGCAGGCACAGACTGGGATGCTCGCCACGGCCGATGCGACCACGCAGCTGGTGCAACTGGCTGATGCCGAACCGGTCGGCGTCCATCACGACCATCACCGTCGCATTCGGGACGTCGACGCCGACCTCAATGACCGTTGTGCACACCAGGACATCGATCTCCCCCGCCCGAAACGCCGCCATCACCGCGTCCTTCTCGTCGCTGGGCAGCCGGCCGTGCATGAGTCCGAGCCTGCGCTTCGCCAGCGCGCCTTGACGAAGGCGGTCGAACAGCTCGACGACGGTGGTCGCCGGTGGGCCGTTGTCGTCGGCCGTCTTGTCGTTCTCGTCGATGCGCGATGCCACGACGTAGGCCTGACGCCCCGCCTCGACCTCCTCGATGACGCGTTGCCAGGCGCGTTCGAGCCAGGCCGGCTTCTGTGTCACGAAGATGGTGTTGGTCGTGATGGGTTGACGGCCCCTTGGCAGCTCGCGCAGTGTCGACGTCTCCAGGTCGCCGTAGACGGTCAGCGCAACAGTGCGAGGGATAGGCGTAGCGGTCATCACCAGCAGGTGAGGAGTCAGACCTTTAGGAGCCTTGGCGCGCAATCGATCTCGTTGTTCGACTCCGAACCGGTGCTGTTCGTCGACGACGACCATGCCGAGTCGCTTGAACTCGACGGCATCCTGGAGCAACGCGTGTGTCCCGATGACGATGCCTGCATCGCCGCTTGCGACCTCGTCGCGCACCTCCCGTTTCTGCGCGGTCGACATCGACCCGGTCAGCAGCGCGACGCGCGTCGAACGTTCGGCGCCGCCCAGCTGACCCGCCATCGCCAGCGACCCCATGACATCCCGGATGGACCGGGCATGCTGGGCGGCAAGGACTTCCGTCGGCGCCAGCAGTGCGCACTGATAGCCGGCGTCGATCATCTGCAGCATCGCCAGCACAGAGACGATGGTCTTGCCCGATCCCACTTCGCCCTGCAGCATCCGGTTCATCGGCCTGGTGGCCGCCAGCTCGGACGTCAACACCCCCAGCACTTCCTTTTGGCCGCCGGTCAATTCGAACGGCATCTGCTTGCGCATAGCGACCACGAGGCCGTCGTCGGCGAGTGGCGCAGGTGGGCCTGACTCGCTCAGTTCGCCGTACCGGCGCCCGACCAGGGCCCATTGCAGTCCGACCGCCTCGTCAAACGTGAGCCGGGCCTGGGCGCGCTCCCGATCGGCCGTCTTCTCGGCAACGTGTATCGCCCGTAGCGCCTCGTCTTCCGTGATCAGATTGTGTTGCCGCAGAAACGATTCCGGCAGCGGCTCGTCGATCGGATCGAGCACGTCCAGCACCTGACGCACGCACGCGTAGATCTCCCAGGTTTGCACCTTCTTGCTGGCACTGTAGATCGGGAAGAACTCCCGCTCGAACGCCGACAACAACTCGTCGCCTGTCGACGTGGAGGCGATTGTCTTGAGCGACTTGGATCCTGTGACCTTGCCGCTCGCATGCAGAATGAGGAACGCGGGATGAGTCAGCTGCAGCGTGCCTTTGAAATAGCCGACCTCTCCGGACAGCATTACCCGCAAGCCCTCCGTCAACGAATTCTTGAGGTACTTCACGTTGAAGAAGGTCGCCGTCACTTTCGGCTTGCGGTGGCCGAGTGTGACGACCATGTACTCGCGCTTCGGAGAGCGGTTGGTCCATCGCACCTCCACCTTGGTGATGACGTCGACGAACGTGACGTGCTCGCCTTCTTCGAGCTCCTCACCTTCGCCGAGGACGGTCATGCCGTCGCTGTACTTGCGCGGGTAATGCCGAAGAAGGTCGTTGACGGTGCGGATCCCGAAGTGCTCCTCGAGCGGGTCCGCGGCCTTCTTGCCGAGCACATAGTCCAGCCGGTCGGTCAGCACGGCCACAGCTACTCGACCCCGATCAGCAGCGCATCGCCGCGGTGGGCGGTGTGATAGGTCACCAGCTCAGCGCCGAGGTGCTGGCGGTGGACATGCTCTTGCAGCGCCTCGCCGACGCCGGGGTCGACGCCCTGGCCGGTGAGCACGGTGACCAGTTCCCCGCCTGCGGCCAGCAACAGGTCGATCAGACCCGCGGCCGCAGCGGTGACGTCGCCGCCGACGATGAGGACCTCGTCGCCGGCGATGCCCAACCCATCGCCGGGCTTGCAGGTGCCTGCCCAGGTCAGCGCGTCCTCGGTGGCGACCCGCACCGAGCCGTGCCGGGCAGCCGCGGCGGCACGCGCCATGGTGTAACCGTCGTCGACGGCTTGCCGGCCAGCGTCGTGGACCGCGAGGGCGGCCAAGCCCTGCACCATCGACCCTGCGGGCACCGGCACCACGTCGATGCCCCAGCCGATGGCCGCCGTGCATCCCGCGACGAGTTCCTCAGCGGCCACGTAGCCGTTGGGCAGCACCATGATCTGCGCGGCGCCGGCGTTGACGAGCGCATGCAAGAGCTGTTTGGCGTTGACCGGCGAGCCCGCTTCCGGCCGCAGCACGTGCGCGCCCTCACCCGCGAACAGTTCCTGCGCGCCGTCACCGTCGACGACCGCCAGCACCGCCCGCTCGCGGTTCCATCCGCCCGGCGGACGCGCGCCTGCGGCCCCGGTGAGCGATGTGATCTGGATGCGGCTTGGTGTGCCGACTGCCAGCGCGGCCTCGACCGCGCCGCCCGCGTCGTCGGCGTGTACGTGCACCGAATAGTGGCCTGCACCGTCGGCTGAGGCGGCGATGGCCACCGATTCACCCAGCTGGTCCAGGCGTTGGCGCAGCTTCTCGACGCCGGCTGGGTCGCACTCGCTGAGCAGGTACATCACCTCGAACAGCGGCGCCGCAAAAGCGCTGGGCGCGACGTCGACCTGCGCCGGCGACGGTAGGTATTCGTGCCGGTTCGGGGCGTGCTTACCCAAGGTCGTGCTCATCGCGTCCAGCAGTACCAGCAGACCCCGGCCACCGGCGTCCACCACGCCGTTATCGGCCAGCACGTCGAGCTGCTCGGTCGTTTTGTCCAACGCGATCACGGCGGCGTCGGCAGCGGCGAAAACTACGTCGGCCAGGTCCGCCCCGTCGGCGGCGGCGTGTTCGGCGGCCCCTGCCGCGTCCTGCAGCACCGAGACGATCGTGCCGGGCACGGCTTCACCCATCGATGCCACCACCAGGCCCACCGCGTGACGCAGCGCGGCTCCGAAGATCGGCCCGTTGATTTCGGCCAATGCCCCGCCCCGGTCGGCCGCTGCGTCCGCGGTGACATCG
>DATFCF010000087.1:0-2734 GCA_035253445.1 Mycobacterium sp. | reverse complement strand
CCTCGATGAACCCGAACACGCCTGCCGCGGTCAGCAGCACGGTCAGGGCCGGGTTCAGCCGGAACGACAGCAGCGTCGTGCCGGCCAGCGTGGTCAGCATGGACAGCAGGGACCAGGCGTAGACGGCGAGCACGGCGATGGCAAGGGCGCCGGCGCGGGTCGAGCTGCGGGCCCGCCATACCAGCCACAGCGTGCCGAGCATGCACAGCGCACCGAGCACGGTGAAATGCAGCATCGGGAACTCGAGTTGCGCGCCCGACGTCGGTAGATAGTGCTGTGCGGTACCCGAATCGGCGGGTTCACCCTTGATCGCCGCGAGTAGCCACGGGCCCCAGCCGATCAATGTGATCGCCCCGGAGATGACGCCGATGACCAGCAGCCGCAGCAGCGGCTCGACACGACGGCGCGCGACCGCGAGCACGAGCCCCATGATCGCCAGAGTGAATGCCGCGTAGCCGAGCAGCAGTGTGTAGAACAGCGCGGCAATGCCGAGGAAGACGCCGACGCCGATCACCGCTGCCCAGCCGCCGCCACGTGTTCTGCCCCGCAGCCCCGACCATGCGAGCACGAACACCGGTGGCAGCAGCACGGTGATGATCGCGGCGTAGGGTTCGGCTGGCGAGTACGCGAGCGTGGCCGCGGCGGTGGCTGCCGACACGATCAGCGCGTACTCGAAGCGAATCATGGCCGCCCACAACACGAATGCGAGCACGATCGCAATGGTGATGGAGGTGATGGCCCACGGCTTGAACATCTCCCACGCGGGTATGCCGGTCAGCGCCGCAAGTCGGCCGCCGAGCCAGAACCAGCCCGGCGGATAGAACGGCGGCAGACCGTAATAGGTCATGTCGTGAGGCGCGGCGGTGTCGGTGAGCCGGGTCAGGTACTCGGTGCGGAACGCCTGGTCGACGGAGATCCCGTGCAAATACAGCTTGGTCGCGCCGAGCGGCATCGCCAGCGTGACGACCGAGAATCCGGAAAGAAACACCAGGACGCCGCCGCGCGCGACGGTGCGGCGTCCGCGCCGCCAGATCCACCCGCAAGCCAACAGCCCGGCGAGGCAGGCGAATTGGCCGACCGTGGTCAGCGCGTGTAGCTGATTCGACGAGTTGAAGGCAGGCCACTCCACCCGTGCTATCGCGGCAAGGGAGATCACCGTCACCGCCACCGCAACGACGACCGCCACCGCCATCTGGCCGATGACGGCCAGCGCACCGCGCATCAGATGGGGAGCTTGCGGAAGATGGGGCGGGGAATATGCCGCAACACCATCATCACGTACCTGAACGCCCCCGGCGCCCATACCAGTTCCTTGCCTTTGGCCGATGCGGTGACCGCGAGTTCTGCGACGTCTTCCTTGTCGACGGTGAACGGCGCTTCCTTGCTGCCGGTCGACTTCCAGTGCTCAATGGTGGTCCGGGTGCGCACCTGCCCGGGTCTGATCACCAGCACCCGAACCCCGAACTCCCGCAAGGCTTCTCCAAGCCCCAGGTAGAAGCCGTCAAGTCCGGCCTTGGTGGAGCCGTAGACGAAGTTGGACCGGCGCACACGCTCACCGGCGGCCGAGCTCATCGCGATGATCTGGCCGAAGCCCTGGGCTTTCATTTTCTCGCCGATCAGCACGCCGACGGAAACCGCTGCGGTGTAGTTGATCTGGGCGATCTGCACGGCCTTGCGCTGGTTCTGCCACAGCTCCTCGGCGTCACCGAGTAGACCGAACGCGACAATGGCCACGTCGACATCGCCACCGGCGAAAGCGGCGTCGATGACCCGGGGATGGCTCTCGGTGTCGACGGCGTCGAAGTCGATCAGTTCGACGGATTTGGCGCCCGCGGCCTTCATCTGCGCGACGGCCGCGTCACGGCCGGGGTGATCGGGGAGCTCGGCCAGCACGATTCGCGCGGGCGCATTGCGCAGATAGCGCTCGCAGATGGCCAGCCCGATCTCGGACGTGCCGCCGAGCAACAGAATCGTCTGGGGGTTCCCCACGGCATCAAGCACCATTGCGCACCATTTAGAGCAGCTCCAAGCGTCGGGCCATGTCGGAAGCAAACACGCCGTGGGGATCGACCTTGCGGCGCACGGCAATCCATTCGTCGATTCGCGGGTACATGGCGTGGAAGGTCTCGGCGGTGGTGCGGGAGTCCTTGGCGGTGTAAAGCCTGCCGCCGAACTCCAGCACCCTGCGATCGAGTTCGGTGAGAAGTTCCCCGATGCCGGCTTTGGCGGGGAAGTCCATCGCGACGTTCCACCCGGCCATCGGAAAGCTCAGCGGTGCTTGATTTCCCGGCCCGAACACTTTGAACACGTTCAATGCCGAGTAGTGACCGCTGGCTTGGATGTCGCGGATGATCTGCTTGAACTCCTCGACGGCGGACAGTGGGACCAGGAACTGGTATTGCAGAAAGCCCGCGGGGCCGTAGCCACGATTCCACTCGCCGAGGAGATCGAGCGGGTGGTAGAACTGCGTCAGATTCTGGACCTTGCCGCGGTAATGGCCGCCGCGGCGGTAGTACAGCTCGCCGATGGTGCTCAGTGTCAGCTTGTTCATCAACCCGTTGGGGAAGACGTCGGGCACGGTCATCAACTGTGGCGCATCGAATTTCAGCGGGTTCTTCGCGAGCTTCTTGGGCAGCTCGTCGATCCTGGCGAGCCTGCCGCGGGTGATCGCGGCCCGGCCCAGCTTCGGCGGCGGGCTGATCGCGTCGAACCAGGCGCTGGAGTAGGTGTAGTT
>DATFCF010000086.1:0-2287 GCA_035253445.1 Mycobacterium sp. | reverse complement strand
CGGGCGCCTGGCCGGCCGTTATCGCAACAGCCGGGAGCCGGCCGCGGACCTGGAGCAGGTGGCCCGCGTCGGCCTGGTGAAGGCCGTCGACCGCTACGACCCGGACCGCGGGTCCTTCACCGCCTTCGCGGTGGCCACCGTCACCGGAGAGCTGAAGCGCTATTTCCGCGACAACACCTGGGGCGTGCACGTACCGCGCCGGGTGCAGGAGCTGGCGCTGACGGTCCGGCAGGCGGAAGGCGCCCTCACCGCGGAGCTCGGCCGGCGTCCCACCGACCGGGAAGTTGCGCACCGCTGCCAGGTGGACCTCCACGACGTCGCGGACGCACGCCAGTCCGCCGCGGGATACCTGCCGGTCTCGTTCAGCGCACCGGTCGGCGAGTCCGGGCAACAGCTCGGTGACCTGCTCGGGGAGTCCGACTACGCCGTCGACCTGGTCCCCGACCGGGTAACGCTGCGTGGCCTGGTCGCCCGGCTGCCCGAACGGGAGCGGCGCATCCTGATGGAGCGCTACTACGGCAACCGCAGCCAGGCGGAGATCGCCGCCGGTCTGGGCATCTCCCAAATGCACGTCTCGCGCCTGCTCGCCCGCACCCACGCGTGGCTGCGGGCCGCGATGCTGGGCGGAGAGGCACCCTCGTGGCCGGCCGACGACGCGGTCGAGACCAGCCCGGTCATCACCGTCCGGCGCGACGATTCGGGCGGAGTCCGGGTGCTGATCATCGGCGAGATCGACCGCGACAACGCGGGTCGTCTGCGGCAGGCGCTCTTCGAGCTGATCCACTGCACGCGCGCCGGAAGCCGGCTCATGATCGATCTCGGTGGGGTGCCGCTGATCGACGCCGCGGGCCTCGCGGTCCTGCTGAACGCGCACGACGCGGCCCGGGTCCGCCGCATCGCCCTGACCCTGGTCCGGATGCGGCCGTACGTCCGGCGCGTTGCCGCGGTGGCCGGCCTCGGCGCCCTGCTCGGGCCTCAGTAATTAAGACTTGGTCTCAGAACTGCTCGGCTGGTTCTTATGGGGATGGGCTACTGCAACAAGTCGATCATGCTCGGTCGTGGACCAGCGCCAGGCGTTGAGCTGCGGGTCGCTATCCAAGTGGTGCGTCGTCGTCTCGGCGATGAGTTCCGCGAGCCCGCGGAGTCTGAACTGTCGGCCGGCGTAACCTCGCCACCGGTGTCCGGGGTCCGCGGACTGCCGCTCACCCCCGACGACTTTCTGCGCTGACGGCGGGATCCGGGAGTTCGGCGTTCGGTCACCCGGGGCCAGGTGACACGGGGCCCGGCGACACGGGATCCGGCGGCCCGGGGTCCTGTGGCGCCGGATACCGTACGGCTGCGGGAAAGCAGCGCAGCAGTGCGGCGAGCCGCGCGGTATCGCCCGCCACCTCGGTGTCTGCCCGCTCGACGGCGTCGTGCAGCGCCGCACCGGCGAACACCAGATCGCGCAATGTCGCCGCCTCCGGCACGGTCAGCCACGCATCGGGTTCGGCGTGCTCACCGCGGTCCAACTCGAGGCGCCCGCCCGCAACGGTGATGCGGAACCGGTCGCCCGCGACGTCCAGCTGGCAGCGCAGCGACAGCTCACCTGCCAGTGCCGGATCGAAGGTGGCGCGCAGGGCGAACAGCAGCGCGTCGACGCTCAGTTCAGCCGCGCCGTCCTCGGGCAGCGGTGCGCGGCTGCCCCAGTGGGCGAGCGCGCGGAGCACGGGCTCCAGTTCCTGCCCGCGCTCGGTGAGTTCGTACACGGCGGCGGACGCAGGCGGTCCCAGGCGCCTTCGCCGCACCAGGCCGTCGGCTTCGAGCTCGCGCAACCGCTGCGCGAGGACGTTCTGGCTCATCTGCGGCAGCCCGCGGTGCAGGTCGGAGTAGCGCTTCGGGCCGAAGACCAGCTCCCGCACGACGAGCAACGCCCACCGCTCGCCGACCGCGTTCAGCGCTCGCGCGATGCCGCAGGGGTCGTCGAACAGCCGCTTCTTGCTCATGCACCCGAGTGTACTTGACTACAGGAGCGAATGCTCCTAAATTAGGAGTTTAAACACTGTGACCTCCGCCGACGGCACCGTCATCGGCTACACACGGCACGGCGACGACCCCCGGGTGGTCCTGGTCGGCGGCGGCCTCGACGACGGAACGGAGAACGCCCCACTCGCCGAGGCGCTGGCCGCGCACCGTGCTCAACTAATCCGTTCGCAACACCGAGAGAAGGAATCGAGCCCTCCTGGTAGTGGCTGCGGTGATCGCCTGGGCTCGCAGATCCAGTAACTCAATCCTGGTCGACATTCTC
>DATFCF010000085.1:0-2138 GCA_035253445.1 Mycobacterium sp. | reverse complement strand
TGGATGTCCGCGAACACAGGTAGTGGCCACGGAAACGAACGGGTGAGGCAATGACACCGGTGCGTGTAGGGGAGATCGACCGGCTGGTCGGTATCGCGGTCCATCGGCTCGGGGTGCGGGAGGTCCGCTTCACCGGCGGCGAACCTCTCATGCGTCGCGATCTCGAGCAGAAAAGTATGGGAGCCATCGGTGGGTGAAGATTGCGACCCGTATCCGCAGATCTCAGCCCGCAACGAACTCGATTCCATTGAACATGAGAGGAAGGGCGAATACCTATGCATCTGAACAGTTTCCCGACTGCCGCCAGCCAGTCTTCTCCCTGGCTGTCGGAAACCCTGGCCACCGATACGTCCCTCAGTTCACCGCTGATGTCGGCGACCACCGCTGACGTCTGCATCGTGGGTGGTGGGTACACCGGGCTATGGACCGCAATCGAACTCAAAAACCGCGACCCCTCCCTCGACGTCGTACTTCTCGAAGCCCGTGTGTGTGGCAGTGGCGCAAGCGGAACGAACGCGGGTTTCCTCATGAATCTGTGGCCGAAGTTCCCGGCACTGGTCGCGCACGTCGGCAGAGCCGAGGCCATCCGCATCGCGCAGGCCACCTCCGACGCGATCGAACACATCATTGCCTTCTGCTCGGAACATCACATCGACGCGAAGATCAGCCGCAACGGATGGTTGTGGACGTCCACAACCGAGGATCAAGACGGCGCCTGGAACGATACGCTCGACGCAATCGCGGACGCCGAGGGCAACCCGCTGCGAACAGTCGATCGAGACGCGGCAACCGAACTGTCAGGGCAGGCAACACGGGGAGGCGTGCTCGATCCCACGGCTGCGACGCTGCAGCCCGCGGCTCTGGCACGAGGATTGCGGCGTGTCGCGATCGAAATGGGTGTCCGGGTTTTCGAGAACACGCCCGTGACGGGAATCGACAGCAGTGACCAAGTCTCCATCGAGACAATCGAGGGGAAGGTCACCTCCCGATCCGCAGTACTTGCCATCAACGCCTGGGCAAGCGCGATCCCCGAGATCCGTCGGCGACTAGTGCTCACCGCCAGTGACAACCTCGTCACGACACCACTCGCAGAAGCGCAACTGGGCGCCCTCGGAACCGATGGGGTCGGCACGTCCGACTCTCGAAGACTGCTGAACTACTGGCGTTCCACGAGCAACGGAGCCGCCCTCTTCGGGAAGGGCGGAGTCGGATTAGGTTACGGCCATCGCGGTGCCAGCGCACTCTACGGAGCAGCGCCGAGACCGCGTGACCTCGAACGTCAGTTTCGTGCGACTTTCCCCGACCTCGCCGATGTACCGATTGCCGCTACCTGGCGGGCCCCTGTCGAATACTCGATCAACTCCTTGCCCTTTTTCGTCCCGGTTACTGGTCAACCGCGAGTTTTCGTGGGCAGCGGATACTCGGGAGACGGTGTCGGCCCCGCCTGCCTGGGCGGCAGGATCCTGGCCAGCTTGGCGCTCGGAACCGACGACGAGTGGAGCCGATCGGGATTGACCCGACTCCCGCGCGGGTGGCTTCCGCCCGAACCGATCCGATTCGTCTGCGGACAATTGGTCCGCGCGGCCTTGACCCGCGCAGACAACGCCAGATCATCGGGTAAGCAGGTCGACCTCGTAACTGCAGCCATCACCAAACTGGACCCGACATCATGGGTGTGAAGACACTCGAGGTACTTCGGCGCGCTGCGGTCGGACGCAATATCCACCGGATAGGGCAGCCGGCAGAATCGTTCGGATCAATAGAAGTCGTGACGGATTCGCTCCACGGGCAGACGACACCGCACACCCCGAACGCAATCCTTGTCTCAACCCTCGACGAGGCTCGTGCACGGTGGCTCGGGCAACGGATTCCGACGTCGTCAGGACGATTCATTCCAACCCGACTCGAAATCGACTACCGGACGGCGATACAGCCCGACGATCGTCGGTTTCGAGTGCGTTTCATCGTACTTCGGGCAGACCGCACCGGCGCCGTACTGCGTGAGATCGTGCAGGACAGCAATACCCAGCGAGTGATCGCCGAGGCAGTCTCCGAAGTGGAGCTTTGGGACGCGAGTATGTCCGGTCGGCTGAAGATGAGCGACGAGCAGTTCGCGGCCCTACGTCGACTGTCGGAAT
>DATFCF010000084.1:0-2484 GCA_035253445.1 Mycobacterium sp. | reverse complement strand
GCGAGTCGATCCCAGTCGGCCGAGGCCCAGGCATGCCACCAGGCGGCTGGACCGACCACCAGGGATGCGTCGGTGACCCGGCCGGTCACGACGACGTCGGCGCCCGAATGCAGCGCCTCGGTGATGCCCCAGGCGCCGAGGTAGGCGTTGGCCGACACCGGTTTGATGTCGCCGACGGGCGGCGTGATTGCGTGGAGGTCGCCACGTAGGTCGTCGCCCTCGACGTGCGCGACGCGCGCGGTGAGGCCGAGACGTGCGGACAGCTCGCGCAACGCGGCGGCCAGGCCGGCGGGATTCAGCCCGCCCGCGTTCGCGACGACCTTGATGCCACGATCGAGACAGGTGCCCAGCACCTGTTCCATTTGGGTGAGGAAAGTCCGCGCGTACCCGCCGGACGGGTCTTTGGCCTGGGCCTTGGCCAGGATGAGCATGGTCAGCTCGGCCAGATAGTCACCGCACAGGACGTCGATCGGTCCGCCCTCGACCATCTCGCGGGCTGCGGCGATGCGGTCGCCGTAAAAGCCGGAGCAGTTGCCGATGCGGACCGGGACGCTCACCGCTGACCCCCTGCGAACTGGCCCGCCACGCGCCCGCCGCCAGGGGGCCCCGCGAAGGCCTGGGCGATCGCGAGCCACTGGTCGGCCAGCGGGCCGTCGGCGACCAAAGCGGTGTCGTCGCGGTGGCGGCGTTGGGTGACCAACAGGCAAAAGTCGAGCGCCGGCCCGCTCACGCGGTTGGCGGCGTCGGCTGGCCCCCACGTCCAGACGCTGCCGTCCGGAGCGGTCAGCTCGACGCGTACCGGGTCCGCGGGGAGGTCCAGACCGTTGGCCAGGTAGCTGAAAGCGCGCGCACCCACCCCGATGTGGGCCACGTGCCGCAGCCGTGCCGTGGCCTCGCGGGTCGCGCCGAGCGCGTCGACGATGTCCTGGCCGTGCGCCCAGGTCTCCATGAGTCGCGCTGTCAGCGACGAGACCGCGCTCATCGGCGGCCCGAACCACGGCAGGCGGGTCGCCGGGGCAATGTCCGCGAACGCCGCAACGAGGGCTGCACGCGACGTGTCGAACCACGCGAGCAGGTCGGCAGCCGGCATTTGACGGTAGCGCTCAGCGATGACGTCGGGTGAGATGCTTCCGTCGGCCATCATCGGCAGGTAGTCGCTGCTGAAACCGTCGGGGTCGGTGGCCGAGCGCACCGCCACGTCGTCGAAGAACGCCAGATGGCTGATCTGGTCGCGGATCGTCCAGCCCACGGCCGGAGTCGGCGCGTCCCAGCCGCGCGGACCTTCGGTCAGCGGCGCGACCAATCCGCGTAGGGCTGCCGTCTCCGCTTCGATGTCGGTGATAACCGACTGCATTGTCACCGCCATGTCAGCGTCCCTTCCACTGTGGTGCGCGCTTCTCGCGGAACGCCGTCGGGCCTTCCTGCGCGTCGTCGCTCAGATAGACCGGCTCCCATATCTCGTCGGCCAGGTCGTAGGCGGCGGCGAGGTGGTGCTGTGCCGAGAGGTACACGGTGCGCTTGGACGCAAGCACCGATAGCGGTGCGTTCGCGGCGATGCTGAGCGCCAACTGCTGGGTACGCTCGCGCAACTGATCGGCCGGCACCACCTCGTTGACCAAGCCGACCTGGTGGGCGCGCTCCGCGGTGATCGGGTCGCCGGTCAGCAGGATCTGCATGGCAACGCGTGGGGGCACCAGCCACGATAGCGGTGCCGCCCACGGCGACCCGCGGCCGACTTTGACCTCGCTGACGGCGAAGGTCGCGTGTTCGGCAGCCACGACCAGGTCGCACTGCTGCGCGAGCAGGAAGCCCCCGGCGAACGCGACACCGTTGACGGCCGCGATCGTCGGCTTCGCGACATCGATGTTGCGGCCGAACTGCGGAGCGAAGTCCTTCGGGGGCACCTTGAGCGCGTTCTGCGCCATCTCCTTCAAGTCCCCGCCGGCGCAGAACGCCTTATCGCCCACGCCGGTGAGGACGAGCACCTTCGCCGCGTCGTCGTCATTGAAGCGGCGTACCGCGTCGAAAAGCCCCGTGCGCACAGCGTTGTTCAGCGCGTTGCGCGCCTCGGGCCGGTTGATCGTCAGCCAGGCCACGCTGTCGACGACCTCGTAGCGAATCGGTTGCTCGGCCACCGAGCCTCCGTCCCTCACCGTCGTCTCGCATGTGAGTGGCAGTTCACCCCGGCACCTCGACAAACGGGTCGGCCAGCTCAACGGTGGCTTCACTCGGCACGCACGGACCATCTTCGCTCGAGACGAGCAACTCGAGGTCGACGAGGCGCCGTCCGCCATCGTCGCGTTTGGCCACGACCTTGCCGCTCAGGGTCGCGGTCTGGCCCGGGTAGATCGACCGGATCATTGAGATTCTGCGGCGCCGGATGAGCGCGTCGGGTCCGGCCCATTCGTTGAGGCCGCGGTCGATGAAGCCATGGAAGAAGAGGGTTGACAGGTAGATCGTGCGCTGGCCCTGGCTGCGCGCGTA
>DATFCF010000083.1:0-2293 GCA_035253445.1 Mycobacterium sp. | reverse complement strand
CTCGGCGGCCTCTACGGTCCGATGGCGGCGTTCTTCACCGAAATGTTCGCGACCGGCGTGCGCTATTCGGGCGCGACCATCGGTTACCAGATCGGCGCGGTTGTCGGTGGTGGGTTCGCACCGCTGATCGCCGCATCGCTGCTGACCTGGACCGGAACGATCAATGCGGTGGCGGCGTTCGTCGCCGCGGCGGCGATTCTCACCCTCGCCGCCATCATTTCCACCACCGAGCATTACCGGCTCTTCCGGAAATGGAGTGCAGGTGAGCGTGTGACGGCCCGACGAGTGGGGGTCGTGTCGGTGCGTTGAGACGGGCCCCGAGCAGTTGATGATGCAGGTTCCTACGCCTTGATCAACACTGCTCGGGGGCCCTGTGTCGCAGCCTACGTTCTCGCCCGCGTCCGTCATCGCCGACACGATCGTCCGCACGGTCGAGCTCGGGGTGACGATCACCGATGCCGCGATCGACGGGGACACGACAGTGGTGTGGTGCGAGCTGCGCGCCACCGGCCCGCAGCGTTGCCCGGGCTGCGGGATGGTTGGGATCTATCGGGACCGGGTCGAGCGGCGGCTGACCGATCTGCCGGTGGCTGGGCATCCGCTGCAGTTGCGGGTCCAGGTGCCGCGGTATCGCTGCCTGGCAGCCTCGTGCGAGCGGGTGATCTTCTCCCGGGACGTGGCGCAGCTGGCCAAGCCGGGCGCGACGTGCACCCGACGCTGCGCCCGTTACGTGCTGCGCCGGCTGGTCGTCGACCGAGCGACGGTGGCCGCGGTGGCCCGGGAGCTGGGCCGATCCTGGGACACGGTCAACGCGATCGCGGTCGAGGCGACCACGGCGTTGCTCGCCCGGGTCGGCTCCGCTCGTCTGGACGGGGTGCGCATGATCGGGGTAGACGAGCACCGCTGGGCCCACACCCGTCACGCCGCCGGCGAGGGGTTCGTGACCGTGATCGTCGACCTCACCGGCGTGGTCGAGGGCAGCGGCCGGGCGCGGCTGTTGGACCTGGTCGCCGGCCGTTCCGCGGCCGCATTGGCCGGCTGGCTCGCCGAGCGCACGCCGGAGTTCCGGGCGCAGGTGCAGGTCGTGGCGATGGACGGGTTCGGCGGCTACAAGAGTGCCGCTACCCAAGCGGTGCCGGATGCGGTCACCGTCATGGATCCCTTCCACGTCGTGGCGCTGGCCGGGGCCAAGCTCGATCTGTGCCGCCAGCGCGTCCAGCAAGACACCCGCGGGCATCGCGGCCGGACCGGGGATCCGCTCTACCGGGCCCGGCGGACGTTGCGCACCCGCACCGCACTGCTCACCACCCGCCAGAAGGCGCGGCTGGAGGCGGTGTTCGCCAACGATGCGCACGCTCCGGTCGAGGTGACGTGGCTGGTATACCAGCAGATCATCGCCGCCTACGCCCACCCCGACCCGCGCGAGGGCCGCGACCTGCTCGCCCGGGTCATCGACAGCCTCCGCGCGGCGGTCCCCGTCGGCCTGGAGGAGTTGGCCACCCTCGGCAGGACCCTGCAGCGGCGACGTGACGACGTGCTGGCCTACTTCACCCACCGGGCCTCGAACGGACCGACCGAGGCCATCAACGGCCGCCTTGAGGCACTTCGACGCAACGCCCTCGGCTTCCGCAACCTGATCAACTACCGCATCCGTTCCCTACTGCACTGCGGAGCCCTTGCACTCTAAATCCGGAAGAGCCACAAAAGACTGCTAGCCAAGGCCCAAGCCCAGCCCGTCAACGACCAACGTCAGTTGCACATCTAGTGGCGCGCTCCGTGGGCGATGTTCGGAGAGCCAGTTCGACTCCGAATGTGCATGCGTCAGCACTTCGACGGGTTGATGGAGAACATACGTTCGGGTACCATCGAAATGTGCTCAGGTCCTCGGTCGTAGCGGCGCATCAGCGCTTGACCGACGCCGTCGACGAGCTTTCCGCAACGTGTATTCCGGCCGCGAGTTCGGATGATTTGCTCTCCGCGCTCACGATCGCCGAAGGGGCGGCGCGACGGCTGGATCAGGTCGTCGTCACTGTGGTCGCAGATCTGCTGCGGCGGGGCACCTTCGCCGAGCGGGGCTACCGCAACGCGGTCACGGCCGTCGCGGACCTGTTGGGTTGGGATCGCGCCGAGGCGCGGCGCCGGGTGAGCGCCGCGGAGCAGGTCTGCCCCCGCACCGGGCTCGATGGCGCCGTGCTGCCCGCGCGGTTGCCCGCGACGGCAGAGCGGTTCGCGGCCGGGGCCGCCAGCTTGCGTCACGTCGACGCGATCACGCGGGTGCTGGCCGCTCCATCCG
>DATFCF010000082.1:0-4559 GCA_035253445.1 Mycobacterium sp. | reverse complement strand
ACGAGTCGCGTCTCGTGTCGTCATGAACCGCAGCCCGGCGCCCGTCGAACCGCTGGTATGGGCCGGAACAGAATTCCGTTTCCGCATACCCTCGGCTTGGAACCGCGACACGTCGGACTGCACCTCGGCCTTCGAAAGTATAGGCAGTTGCGAAAGATCGGCGAGGGAGCGGATGTCGTCGGGCCGCACTCGAGAACTGCGCCCCAAGTCCCGATAGTGCGGGACATGCTCGAAGGCGTGCTTGACGAACGCTCGGAGCCGCTGATCCCGCAAGCGCTCAATTTGCGAGGCGCTCCAGGAGGATCGCCCCTCCACCTCTCGAAGGAGGCGCCCAAACCCCGGGCCGTATCGCGTGGCGGCGATGCGCAGCCCCTCGCCAGTAATGGCGAGGTGCTGCAGCTCGACCGGCAGGCGGTCATAGAAGCCTTGTAGCTCAGGCATGACTTCGGTCGGGCTGGCGTTCGATGTGGCCTTCCCACGCGAAATGAGGTCGAAAGGTAAGGCAGTCGCCCAACGAGATGTCGGCGAGCCTTCCGTGCCACTCATCTACGCCACTTCTCACTCGCACGTCCGTCCAAGGCCATTCCGCCAGTGGGAGGTGCCGAACTTCGAACGCTTTCTGCACAATAGGAATGCAGTCGGGATCGAAGCCCATGAGGATTGCAGCCGCAGCATCGATGCTCGCCGGATTCAACCCGAACAGAAGCACGCCAGCCTCGACGGGATCGGGGTTGATCGGTCCTCGGCCTTCGCCAGCGATCACACCGTCAACAAGCGCCAAATATCGACGGCGCCCGTCTGGGCCGGGAGCTCGAAGCGAGCCGTCCGGCTCACCATACATCAGGAGTTTGTTTAGATCGAGGCACATTCGCCAAATCGTGTCGTTTCCCCACCAATTTCCACTACGAACGACGTCGTCCGTATCACCGAACACGGGGCGGCCCACTCGGCGCGCCTGGCGATGGATCAGCGGCCCGAGTCGAGGGCTCGCAAGCGACAGCGCACGGAGACGCGCCGCTGCCCAGCGTTCCACGCGGTGCAATGCGCCGGGGTCGGGATGCTCGTCGCCCCCGGCCAACGGCGGGCCCTCGGTGTGATGTGGCAACCAGTTCTTGTTGCCGTTGATTCCGACGAGGTTCTTGAGCGCAACCGTGATGCCGGCCTTCTTGTGTGTCTTCAACTTCGGGAGATTGATGAACACGTCTGCTTGGGCGACCGACCTACCCACGAGGTATTCATGGCGCCCGCCGGTATGGTGGCTGTTGACGGCGCGGCTGTCATAGTCTGCCCCGTAATAGCGGCCCTCACCTCGGTGCCCGACAAACTCGCTCGACGAGCGCAGGTCATAGGCGACATTTCCGCGCGGGTCACCGGCGAGCGCCTGGCGCGCCACGACGACGCCGTCGCGCACCGTCCACTCCTCTTGGCGGAGGTCGACGATCTCGAACGCGATCCCACGCTCACGATAAAAGGCTGCCAGTTGATCAAGCCCGAGAACGTTGACAATTCCAGCGAAAGAGGAATCAGTCTGCGGAGCGTCGGCAACGATGATGCGGCCCGACCCGGAGAGGGCCTTCACCACAAAGTCGGCGACCGCACGAATCACACTCCCGTGCGTCAGCATGTATTCCCACCCGCCTTCGTCACGCGGATGCACTTCTTTGATCAGATTCGGCTTGAGAACTACCGTCTCGCCAGGGCGAATGAATTCGCCGAGGGGATTCCAGTCGGAGGTTCCACAGTTGTGGGCATCCAGTCCCGCTCTCAGGAAGCAGGCGCGGACACCTGCGAACACATAATTGGGCTCGTCAGACACGTCGCCAAATGGGGCTTCGGGATACGCAGCCGCTGGCGAGAAGGGAGGCCGCGCAGGATACTGCGGCCGTTCGCAGCGCTCAATGACCACTTCATCCGAGGTCAGGCGTGCCACTGCTCTATCGACGAGGCACTCGGTAGGCCGCGAGTTGAGAATCCTCGAGTTGAAATATCTCTCCACCCACAATATCCATCACTGCGCGCGTCACGTCGTGGTAGTCACCATAATTGGCGAAGTCGTGCCACATAATAATTCCGCCAGGGCGGCACATCTTGAGCGCCTTTTCGGTGTCGCTCGTGACGACATCATAGGTGTGGCCCCCGTCAACAAACACAAGGTCCATCCTCGACGCGTACGGTTCAAAGTCGAACGTCCGAGAATCACCGTACAATTGAGTGATCTTCGAGGACACGTCCTTGCCGTCATAATCGAGCCCCACCCGCCGAGCTTCGATCAGGGTCGCATCTGCGCGGTTGGCATGAGCAGCAACTGTCTCCTCGACAAGCGCTTCCTTCGGAAGGTCGAGGGTGAAGATCTGACAGCCAGCTGGAGAATTCAGGGCAAAATTCAGCGCAGTTCGGCCGCGAAAAGTGCCGATCTCGAAGACGTGCGCCGGCTCGAGAGCCTTCGTCACAATCGCCATGAGCGCCAACTCGTTGATAGGTGTCGCCAAACCTTCGCCAGGCAGGTGCTCTAACGTAATTCGAACGGGAGCAGTCCTCAACTCGGGCATGAAGTCGAAAATGCTTCCAGACCGCCAGCGCTCACCCTGTTTCAGATAGACGAATTGGCGGAAAGCAAGCCCAGGGTACAGTCGAGCTGCTGCCCGGTTGTGCAGTAGGAGCTTAAAGAATAAAAGGTTTGCTGTCTCTAGAGTACCGGCTGCGATCCGGACCCGCCTATTCTTCGTCATCAACATGACTCGTGGCCCTTCACTCTGTGGACTTTCGCCCACCAATCTGTCACTGCCCTCCCAACCGTGGGTCGCCCCACGGCTTCGGGTCTGCGACACGCGCAACCCGTCCTTCGCTGAGCGGTCGGTATGGGTACGACCGTAGCCGCTCCTCAGAGGGCATACGGCGGCTGCGTCCGACCGGCACGTCTTCGCCGGCGGGATGGTTACGTGCCACGCGGTTCACGAGCCTCGACGTACACGCTCTCTTCCACCCGTTCGCGAAGGTCGAGTGCTCCTGGCTCGATAATGGTGGTCTCTCCCGGCGGAAGAATCTGGGGTTCGACGAAACCCACGTCATCGAGCAAATTCGCAAGTGATGGCCCGTCATACATCCACATGTGCTCGCGTGCGCCTGCGATGAGTGCCTTCGCCCGGGCGACCGTGGAACGTTGGCGCGGCACGGCGAGCAGCGTCCTTTCCACAAGAATATCGGCATCGCCAGATGTCAGATACTCGGTCACCAATAGCCGAATGTCGGGAACGACGAGCCGGACAATTCCTCCGGGAATTAGAACGCGACGCACCTCTCGGAGAAATAGCTCGGCCTCCGCCCGGTCAAGGTGCTCCAGCATATGGGAGCAATACACAACATCCACTGAATGGTCATCGTGGGGGATCCGACGGGCAACGTTCGCGTAGCGGATTCCGTGCTGGCGGACCGTGGCTGCAAATTGGATTTGTTGGGGTGAGAGGACTCCTGCGGTTCCCAGAATTCGACAGAGAATGGGCGCGCGCGCCAAACGAACCGTGAATGAATTGTCGTAGTTGGTCCACTCTTCCGTCGGGGTTGCACCGCAGCCCAGATTGATGCGCACGGAGTTCCGTATCTTGGGGCCGGACATGAATACCAGTTTAGTCAGGATCGGGCACGGGAAGATCGCGACACTCTGGACGACAGCGCGCCTGAGCTCGGCGGACCGTGTCAGTCTGCCGCTGCGCCGTCCACGTGCCTCTGGAATGTGAGATTCCAGCCCTCGATCGCTATGGGGCTATAGCCGGAGCGTCGTAGATCCCTGATTTGTCGGAGCGTTTTCGCGAACGGAGTGGGCTGATCGAATTCGACACACACAACGTCGACTTCGAGGGCGGCAGCCAACATGGCATTCAGTACTTCGTATTCGGCCCCTTCCACATCCAGTTTCAGAATGTCGATTCGCCTGTGTCCGAGTGCGTCCATGGCATCCGCAAGAGACACACATTGCGCCTCGAAGAAATCCGTGGTTCCCTGTAGGTTGACGACGGAATGCGATACGTGGGCTGGGTTCCTAGGAGCATAAAATCGAAGGACCGTCTGTTCGGACCAGAGCCCAAGAGGCTGGAACCGAATGCCTGGAACGTCGGCGAGCTCCGCCTGGGCATACTCGATGGCTCGGGGAGTTGGGTCAAAAACAAAGACCTGACAACCATATATCTCCGCCATCGCCCGATCGAAGGAGCCATCCTCACCCAAGCCGACGGAATAGCACACTGCGCTGCCACGTAAGGCTGACTCAGGAACGAACCATCCGCCGTAGACGGAACCGATACGCACGAGGCGCGCACCCCGGTCCAGAGGAAGAAGTCGAGAGAGTAAGAGCCGCAGTGTCTTATTTCGACAACGCAAATACAGTTCTTTGCTCTTTCGAGCGTAGGCATTCAGGTTCATCGGCGGATCATCGCCCCGGGCTGAGAGAATGTGCACGCCGGCGTGGGGTTCGGGCGCCGACCAGGGGCAGTTTGCCCGCCACCCCTTCTCGCACTGCTAAGCGCACGAGGCAAGAAAAGAGGAGCACGCCCTCGACCCCGAGA
>DATFCF010000081.1:0-7315 GCA_035253445.1 Mycobacterium sp. | reverse complement strand
ACGAGTCGCACTCCCGACACGATCGGAACACCTCGACGGCGACTCGCTGACCCACCGAGACGCCCCAACGCTCGCGCGCGGCGTCACCGATTCCCTCGATGACGCCGATGATCTCGTGTCCGGGGATGAAGGCGAACCCCGTCGGCAGGTGTCCGCTGAACTGCTCGTGGTCGGTTCCGCAGAGCCCGCACGCCTCGATCCGCAGGAGACCGGACTCGTCGTCGATGCGCGGCACCGGAAGATGCCGCCGTTCAAGGGTGCGCGGCTTGGTCAGCACGAGCGCGTCGGCGTTCACGACAGTTCGAATTCGACGTGTCCGTCCGCCTGCCGCACGGCGACTTGGTGTCCGACGCACATGTCTCGTGACATTGCCACCGCCACCTCGGCATCGTCACTGCGCGCCGCGACGCGGCGGCCGTCGGTCATGCGCGCGAAAATCGGCACCCAGGAGGGGCCTTGGTCACGGTCGTGCACGACCGTGTATCCATCTATGGTCGCCTCTCCGGATGCGTCGGCGGGAGAAGCGACCGGGAGGGAGGTGCCGTCGATCGCAGACTGCGCATCGGCCATGTCCGGAGTCTGCCATCCCGTTGGCGGTGGAGTCGCCGACCACAGACCCAGCGAGTGCTTTGTGATGTACCAGCCCAGTCCGGACACGAGCCCGACGGCGTCCGGGTCGCTCCTGCAGCGTCGCACCATCTCGACGATCGAATGGCTGACATAGTTGTTACCCGGCCCTCCGTGGTAGGGCAGTCCGCCGGTCACCGTGAACCCGCGGTCATCCGCCGGGTCGAGATCCAAGGCGTCGATCGCCGCCTCGACCGCGGAAGGAAAGCAAGAGTAGAAATCAAACCATCTAATGTCGTCGATGTGAAGTCCACTGGCCGCCAATACCGCCTTGCCGGCGGCCCTTATTCCGGCGGAACGACCCAGATCAGGCCGCTGAACCGGGAAATACACGTCGTTGCATGTGGCCGACGACCACGGGAAGACCCAACGACCACTGGGCACTCCGAGTTCCTCGGCGACTTCGGCGGCCATGATCACGAAAGCGGCAGCCATATCCACGGCGATGATGCTGTTGAGCAGCTTCGGATACGGCTCGCACACCATCCGGTTAGCCGGGGAGACCGTGCTGAGCTCGTCTGCGCTACGGGCACGCGGAAACCAGGCCTGCTCGAGATGTCGGGACGCCTCAACCGTGAACGGAGCCATCAAGTCACCCAGCCAGCGGCGCTGTTCGTCGAATGTGCGGCCTGATCGGGCCGCGATCGCGGATTCGAAGATCGGGTACACCTCGTGCGGCCAATGTAACCCGGCGCCCACCTCGGCTTCGCTCAGTCCCGGGCGGGTGTCACCGAGTGACTCGTCCTGTGCTGCGATGGGTTTGGGCTCCAAAAGTGCGCTACCGGATGCGACTTTGCGTGCTGACGCGCCGCTTTCCGCTCCGACGATCAGAGCCCCGTCGCTGACGCCGCGCCAAATGCGGCGGCCGAGGACCTCGACCAGATACTGGGGGGTGTTGCCGCCGACCGGACAACTGATGCGATGATCCGGCGTCAGCCCAGTCGCTTCGGCAATCCTCGACGCGGGGTTGTCGCGTGGGATCATCAAGATTCCGGGCGTCGCCACGGTATCGATGCGATGCCCGATCGCGGCCGAAGCATCATGCAGCGCTCGACGCGCGGCCTCGGCGGCCAAATCGATGGGATCGACGGTGCCTTCACCGCGATGTGTGAGTTCACCGACGCCGACGACAACTGGAGTGCGTGGTGGGATGGCCAACGGTCAGATCACGCTCATCGTCGAGGTCTTCTATGCGACACGACTGCGATATTGTCACATCCGTTTCCATGCGACAACCGCGGGTGTTCGACAGAGCGGGTCCCTTGACAGGGCATACTCGTACCCGTGACGAAGAGATCGTTGCGGCGGGGCGACGCGACTCCTGGGCGAAACCGCGATATGGCGCGCGATCGCCTACTCGACGCCGCCGAAACGTGCCTGCAAGGCAAGGGGCTGTCGGGCACCACGATGGAGGATATCGCCAGGCATGCGGGCGTATCGCGCGCCACGGTCTATCGCTACTTCGCTAGTCGCGAATCCGTCGTATCCGGTGTCATCGTCCGCGCAGCGGAACGCTACCTGCACCGCACCAGCGGACGGATCTTGGCGCACACCGACTTGGGCTCTGCCATATTGGACTTCGTTGCAGTCACGGTGCGCGCGGCACGCCGCGAACCGATAATCGGCATGCTCTTCGCCAGCGACGATGAACTCGCCGGCGTGGGACTGGCCGAGGGAACGTCGGTGGCGCTGTTCGAACTCGTCGCCGAGTTTCTGCGACCCGTGTTCGCCGCACACTGGCATCAACTCGAAGCCGGCGTTTCGGTCGATGACGCCGCCGAATGGATTTTGCGCATCATCCTCAGCTTGCTCGCGGTTCGCGGCCCCCGGCACCGCAGCCCCGAAGGAATCGATGCTTTCTTGCGCCGATTCCTGCTTCCCGCGCTACTGGCCGACACTCACAGTTGCATTGCTGCGACAACTGCGGAGTAGTGTCTCAGCGATGGCATCGGTATCGCTGAACGAAACGAGGCGCTGACCATGGACTTCCCCCAGTTCAACAAGCAAATAGCCGAGGAGCTCCAGCACGCGGGGGGAACCTCGGGAGGGCTCGCCAAGTACTTGGACTTCCGCCACATCGAGTTCTCCGCCGGGAGACTGGTAGTGGAAATGGACGCCCGAGCCGATTTGTTGACTCCTTTCGGCACTCTGCATGGCGGATGCCTGTCAGCGATGGTCGACCACTGCTTGGGCGTGGTGTTCTATCCGGTGATCCCACCTGGGTCATGGGTGGCCACAACCGAATTCAAACTGAACCTCCTACGTCCGGTGTCCAGTGGAGTCTGCGTTGCGGTCGCCGACATCATCGCGCTGGGGAAGCGTAGCGGCGTCGCCAGGATCGACATCACCAATACGGGACGCCCGGTATGCGCCGCACAGGGAACAGTGACCGTCGTCGCCCAGAGCGCCTCGTGATCCGGTCGCGGAACGAGAACGCTGCCCAAGGCGACCATCGAGGACACAGCAAATGACCTCAACGTTCGAGCGCGTCCGCAACGAAGACGGAACCGCCCTTGCAGCCGATGTCTACCGACACGAATCCGCCCGCGCGGTCGTCATACTGCTGCACGGCGGTGGACAGAACCGCCATGCCTGGGCGACTACCGCGCGCCGCTTACACGCGCGCGGGTATACCGTCGTCGCTTACGACGCCCGCGGTCACGGCGACAGCGAGTGGGACCCCGATGGTCGATACGATCTCGACCGACTTGCATCCGACCTGCTGTCGATTCGCCGATATGCCAGCGATGGCCGCCCGCCAGCTGTCGTTGGCGCATCCTTGGGCGGCATGACGGTGTTGGGAACGCATTTGGTGGCGCCTGCCGATCTGTGGGGAGCCGTCGTACTGGTCGACATAACTCCGCGAATGGAGTTTCACGGAGCACGCCGCGTCGTGTCTTTCATGGGCGCCCATCCCGACGGATTCGATACGCTCGACGCGGCCGCGGACGTCATTGCCCAGTACAACCGGCATCGCGCTCGGCCCAAGAACTTGGACGGTCTCCGAAAGGTCTTGCAGCAGCGCGACGACGGTCGGTGGATCTGGCGATGGGATCCGGCGTTCATAGCTTCCAACTTCGAGTTCCTGCAGGGCGACCCAGCAACTGGTGCCAAAGAATTCGGCGCCATAAGCGACCTTCTCATCGAAGGGGCCCGCCGCGTGCGAGCACCAACGCTTCTCATTCGCGGCGTTCACTCCGACGTGACGTCGCAGCAGTCGGTCGAGGAGTTCCTCGAAGTCGTACCGCACGCCGAGGCTGTCGACGTTTCGGGCACGGGCCACATGGTTGCGGGCGACGACAACGACGCCTTCACTTCGGCAGTCGCAGATTTTCTCGACCGCACGCTGAACGACTCGTCGGACTGAGCGTCTTTCAGGGCCCTGCGATGGCCGCGGCCCGGCCACTCTGGTTCGTTGTCGAGGTGTCAGAACTACCTCCATGAACGGAACCCCGGCGGCGCAGTATCGGCGCATCCGAAGGCAGCGATGCCAAACCGTATGGTTCGACCATCGCCTGGGCCGAATTATCATTCGAACCGAAGCATTTTGCTGGTGGGCGCTGTCCAGGTCGGATCGAGCGGTCGGAGTTCTCCGAACCAGTGCCCGCACACCTTGACGAACACACCCGCCGCCGGGGCGACCCGGATCAGATCGGCGCTGCTGTTGGGATCTTGGAGTCAGTCGACGGCCGGGGGCGAGTCCAGAGGACAGCCTACTGCTATCCAGGCTTCAGCTTCGGTATGCGGGAGGCGGGCGGGCATATCCGGCGCCCGATTCGACCACCTCGTCAGAGCGGCGGGCGTTCCTTCGCATGAGCAGTTCCGGAAACTTCGTGGCCGAAACGATCGAGAAAGTCGTCTATTGCGGCCAGGGCGGTGCTGATCGTTCCTCGCAATGGGGCTGCTCCGGCCGCGAAGGCCGCAAACAAGGTTATTGCGAGCAGACAACTCATGCCTCCGCCTTCCTCTTCACGCGCATCCGTTCGCCGTGGCCCACAGCAATGCCTCGTTCGGCTGCTGAAATGGTAAAACGTGGCTCACCGCTCCTTAACAGCGTAGATACCCGGATCCGCGATCGGTATGTCTCGAAGGGTCGAACCTGCGGGCGTCTGTTGTCTCGCAAAGACAAGTAATCGAGTACGGTCGCAGCTGTGCTTGATTCATCCGAAGTTCAAGACACCCCCGGTCACGCGGTTCATCACCTATTCCGAGACCTCGGCGACCTCGTCAGAGAATTGCCCGAGTCCATACATGGCCTTCTGATTGAGCAAGTTGCCGAACTCGCTGCCGATCAACAGCTCAAAGAGCTACTGAGTGACACCGTCGCCGCGAACGTAGACACTTGGTTCTCCGTCGTCCGTCACTCGATCCCGTTCGACCGCATGGAGTCACCGACGGCCGCCCTTGAACACGCCCGGAGGATGGCGCAACGCGAGGTACCCGTCAACGCGCTGCTGCGGGCATACAGGCTCGGGCACCAGTATGGATTGAACCTCATCATCGCTGGCCTTCGGAGCGCGGACCTACCGCCCGAGGAGAAATTGGCGCTCATTGAACACATCACCCGTGTGTCTTTCCGCTACATCGACTGGATGTCTGAGCAGGTCTTGGAGACATATCAGACTGAACGCGCGGAGTGGGACGAGCGCCGACGAAGTTTGCGTGCACAAGCCATTCGAGACATCCTCAACGGACGCGACGTAGACCTGACCGAAGCGTCGTCGGCTATGAGGTACTTCTTGGGCGCAACGCATGTGGCTCTCATGGTATGGCTCGACCGAGATGCGGGCGCCGACACCGACGAGTTCATCGCCATGGAGCGCTTCATGCAACACGCGGTCTCCGCCACTGGAGCGAAGCAATCGGTCTACTTCTCCATCGACCGCCTCGTCGGATGCGCATGGATGACGGTTCACCGCCCGTCGGACTATTTATCGCAGCTGCGCGACTTCGTCCGGGCTCAACCTGACGGCCCAAGACTTTCCGTCGGTGAACCACTTCCGGGGATTGAAGGCTTCCGCCGCACCTACCGACAGGCTGAGCAGGCCCGTGTGGTCGCGGTGGCAGCCGACGGCTCCTCACGGCACCGGATCGTCGCTGCACGAGATCCCGGTGTGGCCCTGGCCTCGATGCTGATGACCGATGACGCGACTCTGAAGGAATGGATTTACGATGTGCTGGGCCCGTTGGCTCAGAACACTGCATCGGACCAGCGTCTACGAGACACGTTGAGGGTGTTCTTGCGTGCCGGTTCCAGCTTCAAAGCCGCCGCCAACGAATTGCAGATACACGCCAATACCGTCAAGTATCGCGTAAATCGAGCACTCGAGCGCCGCGGTCGCCCGATCGCCGCGGAACGATTAGACGTCGAGGTCGCCCTACTGATGTGCTATTGGCTCGGCGAAGTAGCACTGAACCCAACACAAGCCTTGGGGCGGTCCTAGTCGTTCGTGTCCCGCGAACGCCCTTGCTGCGTAACTGTGCCGTCTACTGACGAACACGCCGAATCTGAGGATGGTCAGCGCGACGATCCGGCGCCGCCCGGCCTGATAATCCGAGTTCGATTCATGTTTCGACGCTGCCGCGGGGCTCTGCTGCGGGCAGGCTGATCGAGTGGAGTCGTCGATCGCCGCCGTACGGAGCTGAAGCAACCCATTCACCGAAGCTCATCGACGTCAGACACGCTCAAGCACCCATCGCGCAAGGCGACAGGCGAGTCGTGGCGCAGGTTGCGACTTGTCGGCCCAGACAACCAGGAGGCATAAGCCTTGATCCACCGATGAGCTGTCGTGGCTGAGGCTGGAATGGTTTGGTGGTCGCTTGCTGGCTGTGAGCAGGGGGTATCGGCTGGTCTGTCCAGCTTTTTCCTGTGTGCTCCGGTCGTGGCCTTTCGGCGGATTGGTCAGGTGGGGGCGGTTGCTGGCGGGCTGTGGCCGATGGTGTTGCGCCACAATCGGAGCCAGTGCGTCGCCCACGGCCAGTGGGCTGGTAGGTGCAGGATGGGTCGGCGTTGGGGGCGGGCCAGTCGGGCCGGGATGGTGATGAGGCGTCGGCGCAGGGTGGCGCCGCGAGCCACCGCGTGTGCACCGCCGGCCAGGATGCCGGCGGCGCGCTGCAGGTTGTGGGCGATGGCCGCGCACAGTATCCAGGCAGAGTTCGCCCCGAAACGTCCCGAGGGCATGTGGGCCAGGGGTCCGTCGATGAGGTCGGCGAACACGGTTTCGATGATCGCGTGGCGGCGGTGAGTGATGTCAGCGACGTCGACGGGTTCGTCGGTGTCGGTGAAGAACGGGTGATATCGCCAGACCGGGAACAGGGCGTCGGGGTATCGGGCGTCTTTGACCCGGCGCACGATCAACCGTGCCGTGATCGGAGTCTTCGTGGAACTGAAAGCGGTGCAGGTGGTTTCGGCGACTTCGGCATCGGAGATCCAGGCACCGGTGTCGGGATCGCGGCGGGATAGCACACCGGGATCCACGCGGTGTCATTGATGTCGGCGATGGCCGCGACGACTGCGGCGGTCTTGGTCAGCACCAGCGAGAACCGGGCACCGGCGCGGCGGCAGGCGGTGACCACGCTGCTGTTGCCGTAGGCCGAGTCGCCGCGCACCAGGATGCGCCCGGTGACACCGGCGCCGCGGGCGGTGGCGACGGCTTGGGCGATCATGCGGGCCGCGCCTTTGCCCGAG
>DATFCF010000080.1:0-3058 GCA_035253445.1 Mycobacterium sp. | reverse complement strand
CATGAGTTCGCCGGCCATCATGAGGCGGGCGGTGCGTTTGTTGCCGTCGAAGTAGTACTGGCGGCGCGCGGCCGAGGCGAAGTAGATCAGGGCGCGTACGCGGGGGTCGTCGATGGTGTCGAGGAAGGTGGTGAGGTCCTCGAAGTTTTGGCGTAGGAGCTCGCCGCCTTCGCCGTGTGGGTCGCCCTGGACGTAGCCGCCGTTGGAGAGTTGGACGTTGCCGCCGCCGTTCGCTGCTCCTTCGCCGCGGAAGTGGCCTGACTCGATTGCCTCGTTGACGGCGACGAGTCCGTTGAAGTGGTCGGAGACCTCTTTGGACAGGCTGAAGGTTCCGGTGGCGAGAAGGTCGTCGAGGTGGTTGTAGGCGTTGCTGAGGTCAAGGATCTGGGCCTGTTCGTCGATCTTGTGGCCTTGCACCGTGACGCCTTCGAGCAGGGTGCGGACCTCAGGAAGCGTGAAGGTGTTTCCTTCGAGCGCGGCGGTGTTCCAAATCAGTTCAGGTAGGTGGGCGCGGAAACGCGCCCGGGCGCGTTCGGTCGTTGAGGGCTTGATGGACTCGACGGAGAATTCCGACCAGGTGATGCCTGTGTCCTCGGTGCGCCACGCCTCGGCATCGTCGGTAACGCGGGCGGCCGCATCGGCCTGGGCTTTGAGACGCGCGCTCTGAGCCGGCGGGGTTGGTGGTGTTGTGCCGGTGCGTTTGACCCATTGGTTGGAGCCGCGGGCCCATTTGCGTGGTGGTTCAGCCATGAGTCACCACGACCGCGCTTCGGCGAGGGCACGAGCCGCTGGTGCGCCGCCTTGTGCGATGCAGTCGAGCAGGATTTGGGTCGGCGCGGCGTA
The DNA here is from genome assembly GCA_035253445.1 of Mycobacterium sp. Taxonomy (GTDB): domain Bacteria; phylum Actinomycetota; class Actinomycetes; order Mycobacteriales; family Mycobacteriaceae; genus Mycobacterium. Next base: position 2,215 of record DATFCF010000080.1, on the reverse strand, counting down.
GCGGACCGGGCCATGGTTGAACGTGCCTTCGAACAGCTCGGGTTCGGCCGCGAGGACCGCGACCGTCGCCCGGTCGGGCCGGTGTGTTGGACGCAGCGGGGAGTCCGCCAGGAAGCTCAGGGCGGCTTTCGCATCGTCAACCCACAGCAGCGTGGTTGGCGGTGCCGGCTCTGAGAGGCCAGGTAGGTCAAGCCCGGCAGGACCAGAGATGGCCCACGCGTCCCGTGTTGCGTCGCCGGCCGATGCGAGTCGCCCTACAGATACGTCGCCCGTGAAGAGTGCCGCGCCAGGGCGTCGGAGCGGGGACGACGCGCGGGCCGCTGCCTCAAGAACGGCGACAGGATCATCACTGTCGGTCCGGTGCGTCAGCCGGTCAAGCCACGCGTCGACGCCCGCGGACACAGGCGGCTTGTAGCCGTCTTCGAGCATCGCCCGCGCTGCGGCGGCGGCGAATGGCTCCGACATAGGTCGCGTGGTGAGGTCGAGGGAGGTGTTGCACGCGATCGCGATTTCCTCGAGCGTGCCTATGGACGGGTCGACAAGCCCGTTGAGCACGCGGTGCATCGTTGAGGTCGACACGCCGGCGCGTCGCGCGACAGCGGACGCGGTGAGACCTGCGTCCTCCAACCACCCTCGAACCAGAACGGCTGTATCCATATACGGAAACAGTATCAGAAACATTCCGAATAAGGAACATCCAAGGTCTACTGTCCTTTTATGGGTGGTGACGCTTGGAGCCGCCGCCTTTTACCGCGATCGAACGACGACGCTCAACGTCTCGAGCAGGGCGCCGAGGGACACACCACTCGCCACCAGCACGACAAGCACGTAGCCGCGAAGTCGATGGTGCTGGGCGACGAGGTCGCGAAGCACGCCGATCTCGATGTCGTCGGCGTCCGTCAAGACAGAGCGATCTGCGGGCGCGAGCTCGGCCCACGGCCTTCGGGTGTTGTCCGACCGCATCGCCGACCCCAACGCGTCGGGATCCTCAAGGTTCAGGTGTGGCGGAGACGACGCGAGAAGCGTGAAGACCACGGCGAGTGCCGCGGTGACCGCTGCGGCCAACGCCCAGCCGCCCACGCCGCGTGAGACCAGCCGACCTGACAACCGCGTACTGGTCGCGAATGCCAGACCCGCGATGGTCACCAGTAACGCGGCGACGCTTGTCGCGATCTGAAGCCGCTGTTGCAACTGGTCGTTCATCGACACCACTAAGCCAATCTGGTGCCGACGATGCTCGCGTAGCGCTTCACCCAAGGTTTGGGTCGCTCATCGGCGCCGTTCTACTTCGCCGCGTTGGATAGAAGGACTGTCACTACGAGCGTCGCCGCCGCTACCGCGAGCGACGCAACGGCGACGAGTAGTGCAATTCGTCCTGAGCGCGACGCGTGTGCCGAAGCGCCGAGCGACGCCGCTGTTGACAGGACGTCTCGATAGTCACGATCCATCGAGCACAGTCGGCCGAGCTCGGCTCGCTGGTCTTCGCGGGCCCACTCGTTCACGGTCCCGGTTGGCAACTTCCGCCATCGCTCCGCTCGGGCTCGCTGCTTGAACTGGTGCGTCCAGCCCATCGTGAAGATTGCCTCCTCGACGGGCCGCGGTCCGCGATCCCACACGTGGCGCAGGTCGCGGTCGACGCTGGTCACGTCCAGGCTCAAGGTCAGAAACGTCTCGCGAAGCCGCTCCATGGTTGACACCCGAAACCGTCTGTGGCTGGCACGGGCAGTGTCGCGGAGCCGCGCGAAGTCGGCCTCCAGCACGCTCAGCAGCGACGAGATGGACAGCGTTGTGAGAACCCCTTCGATTTCGTTGCTGTACCGACTTGCGAGAGATCGGTTCGGGTCTGACCCGTAACCATCGAGACGAGTCGCCGCGACCGCCGCGTCGCGTTGCGCCCACATGGCATACGTCCGGGACGACTTGATTCCCGGCGTCATCATCTTGTCGGTGCGCGTGAACACGAATTTCGGCATGTCCTTTGACGTTTCGACGTACACGTTGTGTATCGACAGGCCAAGCGCGCGGAGGGCGTCGTCCAGATCACGGTCCACCGTTTGAGGGTCGACCTTGTCGGTCAACAGCATGTCGATGAGCGGCTGTGCCTCGCCGCGCGACGCGAAGAATCCAGGCCACTTTTCGGCGAACCAGTCGCGGGCCGACTCGTGCAGCGAGTACCGGGCGGCCTGCGTTGTCCTGAACGCCGCGACCATTCGGT
>DATFCF010000079.1:0-6756 GCA_035253445.1 Mycobacterium sp. | reverse complement strand
TAGGCTCGGGCGGTGTCTGAGAGTCGGCCCGGAACCCGCCTCGTGGTTGATGTCGTGGCCTATGCCCTTGCCCGCCTGCTGCTCGTCGCGGTTTTGACCGCGGTCATCTTCGGTGCGGCACATTTGCTCGGTGTACGTGAGTTCCCGCTCGTGGTGGCGTTGCTCTTCGCCGTGGTGATCGCGCTGCCACTGGGCATCTGGATCTTCGCGCCGCTGCGGCGTCGCGCCACCGCCAGCATCGCGGTCGTCGACGAACGGCGGCGCAAGGACCGCGAGCAACTGCGGGCCAGGCTGCGCGGCGACGAGCCGCCCTCCGAATGACCGCCGTCTTGGCCCGGGAGGCGTTCGGGGCCGAATTCGTCGGGGCCGACGGGTTTCTCAACTCGCCCACGTACGGGTTGCCACCGCGGTTCATGGTCGAGGCATTGCAGGACTGCATCGTCGGGTGGCAGTCGGGGACGATGGAAGTGCCCCAGTTCGACGACGACGTGCGCTCCGGGCGGGCCGGTTATGCCGCCCTGACCGGTGTCCCCGTCGACTCGGTGGCCATGGGCGGCACCGTCTCCTCCCTGCTGGGTCTGGTCGCCGCAGCGATTCCCGACGGCAGCCGGGTGGCCACGCTTGCCGGCGAGTTCACCAGCACCACGTTCCCGTTCGCTGCGCAGGCCGGTCGTGGCGTCACGGTCACCGAGCTGCCCGCCGATGAGCTTGTGTCGGCAGCCGCCGATTTCGACGTCGTGACGGCCAGCTCGGTTCAGTCGGCCAGCGGCGCTGTGCTCGACACCGACGCTCTACGTGAGGCTGTGGCCGGCACCGACACGCTGACCGTCATCGACATCACCCAGGCGCTCGGCTGGAAACTCGTCGACGTGGCCTGGGCTGACGTCACAGCCGCTGCGGTCTACAAGTGGCTGCTGGCACCGCGGGGCACGGCATGGATGTCATTGAGCGACCGGGTGAGTCGCATCATGACACCGCACGCCGCGAACTGGTATGCCGGTGAGGATCCGTGGCAGACGATCTACGGCCTGCCGCTGCGGCTGGCAGAGAATGCCCGGCGTTTCGACGCGTCGCCCACCTGGTTCAGCGCGCTGGGCGCGGGGTTGACGCTGCCGTGGCTGGCGTCGCTGGACCGTGCCGTCGTTGAGGCTCATTGCCTCGGGTTGGCGGGCCGGGTCCGCACCGAATTGCAGCTACCGCAGCAGGATTCGGCAATCGTGTCGATACCGATCGCCGACGCTTCGGAGAAACTTCAGCGGGCAGGCATCCGCGCTTCCGTGCGCGCCGGGGCGGTGAGAGTGGGATTCCATCTCTACAACACCGATAACGACCTTGACCGGCTGCTCGACGCGCTCAAGGGATAACGGAAGGTGGCGGTCGGGTGAATGCCCCGCCTTGCCGCGTCTGCAAGCCTGCGGTCGGGCGTAGCTTCTCGGAACAGAACGCAACGTCAGCCGGGGAGTAAAGCGATGCAACTCGACAAGTTCAGCGTCGCCACGTTCAACTTGTTCAACCTTCAGGATCCGGGCAAGGACATGAACCCCCGGCAGCGACCGTGGACCAAGAAACAATTCGGCGACAAGGCGAACTGGACGGTCTTTCAGTTGATGATGTTGGAAATGCCCGACATCGTCGGGCTACAGGAGCTGTGGAGTAAGGCAGCATTGGGAAGGGTCTTGAAGACTGGCGCCGACAAGGAACACCACCTCGAGCACACGTACGACATGCTGGCTGATCCCGCCGACGGCTCGAAGATCATCTGCGGGGCCCTTGTGCGGAAAGGGCTTCTCACCGGGGATCCGCAATGGATCGACAAGTTCCCGAAGGAGGTCCAACTCAAGTCGAAGGTGGACCCGCTGGATCGCCAGGCCCCCGAAATCGGTGTCAACATCAGCGGCTTCTCCCGGCCCGTACTCAACTTTCAAGTGAAGTTGCGTGACGACCTGCCGCCAACCGAGGTCTTCGTGGTGCACCTGAAGTCGAAGCTGCCGACAGAGGTCAACGAAGAACCCTGGTTCACGAAGGACCCCGACAGGTTCAAGCCGCACGCGGATGCGATCGGCGCGGGCATCTCGACGATCCGCCGCACCGCCGAGGCTGTCGCCCTCCGCGTACTACTTACATCGAAGATGAAGAAGTCCGACACGCCGGTCATCGTGCTCGGCGATATCAACGATGGGCAGCATAGCAACACCGCGAATATCCTTACGGCACAACCAAACTACCTTGTAGGCGGCTCAGTAGGTGGCACGGATATCGGCCTGTACACCGCCCAGACGTTGCAGGAATACCGCGACACCCGCGACGTCTACTACACCCACGTGCACCAGGATCTTCGCGAGTCGCTCGATCATGTGCTCGTGAGCGAACAGTTTTACGACAACAGCCGGAAACGGCAGTGGGTGTTCGACGGTCTGGTCATCAACAACGACCATCTCAACTTCGACAATCACAAGGAGACCGGCACCGGTGACCACGGCGTCGTTGGAGTGAAGTTCAAACACCGGCCCTTCCGGTAGTTCGCGTATCCCACCCGCGATCGGGGACCGTTTTCTAGGAGTGCTGTATCTGGTTGCCGCCGTTGCGCTTCGCGGCATACATTGCTGAATCCGCGGTTGCGATGAGCTGCTCGATCAGTTGGCTGCAATCTGAGTCAGCGAATCCATTCAACTCGGCGGAAGCCACACCGATGCTCGCGGTGATCGTTTGCGGCAGCCTGGCGATAGACGTGCACAACGGCGCGGCTATGTGTCGTGCGTCCGCCGAGGCCGAGATGAAGGAGACCAGAAACTCCTCACCGCCTGCGCGACAGATTGCTGCGTTGGGCGGCGCGTCTCGCCGCAGCAACTCTGCGACGGCGAGCAGTGCGCGATCACCGGCAGCATGGCCACGCGTGTCGTTGACGACCTTGAAATCGTCGAGGTCCACCATGAGCACAGTCAGATGACTGTCGGACGGGCGGCGCAAAGCGAGTTGATTCATGATCGCGTCGATGAATCCGCGTCGGTTGAGCAGGCCGGTGAGGGGATCCTCGTCGGAGAGAACTGCGTAAGCACCCATGGCCTGTGATGTGCCCCGGATCGTAAGGGGGACCACCAGATTCAACAGCCAGACCAGCCAGACTGCGATTAGCGCCTCGGCGAGGCTGGTGTCGTGAGCTATCCGGATCGCCGTCGCGATGGTGACGGCGAAAGCGACTGCGAGGTTGGCAGCCAGAAGTTTGGTGCTGTGGAAGAACGCGATATAGGCGCCGGTGATCGCCATCGCTGTGCACCCGAGTATGGCGGTGCCCGCGTTGGGCTGAATAAGAACCCAACCAGCCACGAACACGATACCGACCACGACCGCGTGGTGCGACAGCCGTCGTGTAGGCCATCGCGTCAGCCAAAACCATGCCATCCCTGCGCAAAAGGCGACACCGCCGCCGCCGATAAGCAATGAGCTGACGGTCGGAGGGCGGGCGAACACGGAGATCGCAACCAAGCCCGACGAGGAAGTGACAATCGCCATGACCACTTGTGCCGAGCGGAGCAGGCCGTGGCCCCGCAGGAAGCTGGAGGTCCAGTCGAATGGATCGGGTTGATTCCACCACGCTTTCAGCCGTGACATGCGCGCGGTTGCCTCCCGATGTCGTTCGTTGAGCAATCGATTCAGCCGAGTGCGATCAGCAAAGTCTGACTGAACTCTAAAGTACCCACCGGCCGTTTGCTCAGGAGCAGATCATGAGCAAATGTCCGCCCGTCCGAGACTCGGTGTCTCCTAGCCCGCGGCATCCTGAATGATCTGCCACCACGCGGAGTACGGCATCGGTCCGCTCACGAAGCGCAGCAGGTCATCGGGCACGGACGAACGGATACCCGGCAGCAGGCATCGGCACACCGCGTAGATGTCAACTTTTGTTGGCACCGCGGCGGGTCGCCATTGGCTTGAAACAAACTGTGACCGACCTCGATGTCCGTGCCGAAGGCGTGAGCAGCGCAGACCCGGCCCTTGGCCTGCGTGCTGTGCGGGCGTTGCAGCGATTGCAGGAGCGGGTGGAGGCCATTCACGTGGCAAACGCCCGTGGGCGGGGGTGGAGTTGGCAGGCCATCGCCGACGCGCTCGGTGTCAGCCGTCAGGCGGTGCATCAGAAGTACAACCGGAGGAGATGACGATGTTCGAGCGGTTCAGCCGCAACGCTCGGGTTTCGGTGGTGTTGGCCCAGGAAGAGGCTCGCGAACTGGACTGCTCGTGGGCGTGTTACAGAGCGCAGGGCGCGACCTTTCGAGTCTGCTCGGCGGTTATGGCTTGAGGGCCACGTGATCCGCGACCGGCTGGCCGTCGCGGACTCGCCGGGCGAGGAAACCTTCGACGACGACGCTGAGGCATTGCGGTCGATCGGCATCGATTTGCGTGCCGTGCGTGACAGCGTGGCCAGCTTTACCAAGCCGCCAAGAAGGTGCTCGAGCTTTCCCTTCGAGAAGCGCTGGCGCACAAGGACAATTGGGCCGCCTGACCGTGCCCAGCGATTTCGGCGCGGTTATCCACGCTGAGCGACGGGTAAGCGCGCCAAATCAGCCGAACGTCAGCGCCGCCGCCGTTGCGACGGCCATCACCAGCATCGTCAACCCTGTGTCGCGCAGCACCGGAATAAGGTCCTTGCCGCCGAGGCACTTTCGCACCGGACCCGCGGCGCGCACCGCCAGCGGCAGGGCCACCAGTACGGCCGCGCACCACGGCGTCGCGAGCATCAGCAACAGCGCCGCCACGAACGCCGCCACCACCAGCGCCTGGTACAGCACGCGGGTGCGGGCGTCGCCAAGGCGCACGGCCAGCGTGATCTTGCCCGACTCCATGTCGGTCGGGATATCGCGCAGATTGTTGGCCACCAGCACCGCCGACGACAGCGATCCCATCGCCACCGCCGCCGCGACGCCAACCCCGTCGATCCGCAACGCCTGCGTGTACTGCGTGCCGAGCACCGCGACCAGGCCGAAGAACACGAACACCGCGATCTCGCCCAGGCCTAGATAGCCGTACGGCTTGGCCCCGCCGGTGTACAGCCACGCGCCGGCGATGCAGACCGCGCCGACGGCGATCAGCCACGGCTGGCTGAACCACGCCAACACCAGCCCGGCCACCGCCGCAACCGCCAGGCTTGCCAATGCGGCCGTCAGCACCGCTCGCGGCGTGGCCAACCGCGAGCCGACCAGCCGCAGCGGTCCCGCCCGGACATCGTCGGTGCCGCGAATGCCGTCGGAGTAGTCGTTGGCGTAGTTGACCCCGATGATCATCGCCACCGCGACCACCAACGCCAGCAATGCCTTCCACCAGCAGGCGGCGTCCAACCAGGCCGCGGCACCGGTGCCGGCGATCACCGGGGCGATTGCGTTGGGCAGCGTCCGCGGGCGGGCGCCCTCGAGCCATTGGGCGAAAGTGGCCACGAGCGCCAGTCTTGCACGGGGGCAGCCGTGGCAGACTGAGCGGATGGAGGACCGACTCAGCAAGGCGGAGATCCGCAAGGACGCCGTGCAGGAGATCGTCGAGGCCGGCGCATCGACGGTGGGGCAGGTGGCGTCGATCATCACCACAGCGGTCAAGGACGTCGCGACCGCGATCGGTGGGTTTGCAACGGACGCGTTCGAGATTCGCGACGGGGTCCGGCGCGCGTCAAGACATCTCGAAGACGAGCCCGAGGACGAGTAGCGGACCGTTGCTCGGAGTCATCGGCGGCAGCGGTTTCTACTCGTTCTTCGGTTCCGACGCGCGCAGCATCACCCTGGACACGCCGTACGGCGCGCCCAGCGCAGCGATCACCGTTGGCACCGTCGGCGACCACGAGGTGGCGTTCTTGCCACGACACGGCGTCAACCACGAATTCTCTCCGCACGCGGTGCCGTACCGCGCCAACATGTGGGCGCTGCGCGCGTTGGGCGTGCGCCGGATCTTCGGCCCGTGCGCGGTCGGCAGTTTGACCCCGGAGCTGGAAACCGGCGCCATGGTGGTGCCCGATCAACTGGTCGACCGCACCACCGGCCGCGACGACACCTACTTCGACTCGGGCGGCATCCATATCGCGTTCGCCGACCCGTACTGCCCGACGCTGCGCGCCGCGGCGGCGGATCTGCCCGGTGTGGTCGACGGCGGCACGATGGTCGTCATCCAGGGGCCGCGTTTTTCCACGCGTGCCGAGAGCCGGTGGTTCGCGAGCCAGGGATTCACGCTGGTGAACATGACCGGCTATCCGGAGGCGGTGCTGGCCCGCGAGCTTGAAATGTGTTATGCCACTGTCGCTTTGGTGACGGACCTTGACGCGGGCATCGATGCAGGATCGGCAGTCAACGCGGTTGACGTGTTCGCCGAGTTCCAACGGAACCTGGTGCCGTTCAAGAAACTGGTGCACGAAGCCATCGAGAACGTGGCCCAGGTGTCCTCATGCACGCATTGCCTTCCGCACGAGGGCGTCTCGCTGCCGTTTGATCTGCCGTGAGAGTTCTGCTCACCGGCGCGGCGGGCTTCATCGGAGCCCGGGTGGACACCGCGCTTCGCGACGCCGGGCATGACGTCGTCGCCGTCGACGCAATGCTCGCCGCCGCGCACGGTCCCGGTGCCGAGCCGCCGCCGGACTGCCGGGTGCTCGACATCCGCGAGGCGGCGGCGTTGGCGCCGCTGCTGACGGGGGTCGATGTGGTGTGTCACCAGGCCGCCGTCGTCGGAGCGGGGGTCAACGCCGCCGACGCGCCCTCATACGGCAGCCACAACGACTACGGCACCACG
>DATFCF010000078.1:0-8325 GCA_035253445.1 Mycobacterium sp. | reverse complement strand
CGGCGCGGTAGGCCTCGACCGCTTCGCCGACCAGTCGCACGTACAAGTCGAAGCCGACGCCTGCGACATGCCCAGACTGCTCGGCGCCGAGGACGTTTCCGGCGCCGCGGATTTCAAGATCCTTCATCGCGACGGCCATGCCCGCACCCAGGTCGTTGTTCTGCGCGATCGTGGCCAGCCGGTCATAGGCGGTCTCGGTGAGCGGAGCCTCCGGCGGGTACAGGAAGTACGCGTAGCCACGTTCGCGGCTGCGACCCACCCGGCCCCTCAGCTGATGTAGCTGCGAGAGCCCGAACGTGTCGGCCCGCTCCACGATCAGCGTGTTGGCGTTGGAGATGTCCAGGCCGGTTTCGACGATCGTCGTGCACACCAGGATGTCGTACTCGCGGTTCCAGAAGCCCTCGACCGTGCGCTCCAACTGCTCCTCGGGCATCTGCCCGTGCGCGACGACGACGCGGGCCTCGGGCACCAGCTGGCGCACCTTGGCGGCCGCCTGATCGATGGACCGAACGCGGTTGTGGATGTAGAAGGCCTGCCCGTCGCGCAGCATTTCGCGTCGCAACGCCGCTGCGACCTGCTTGTCGTCATGTGGCCCCACATACGTCAGCACCGGGTAGCGCTCCTCGGGCGGCGTCAGGATCGTCGACATCTCCCGGATGCCGGCCAGGCTCATCTCCAGCGTGCGGGGAATCGGCGTGGCGCTCATGGTCAGCACGTCGACGTGGGTACGCATCGACTTGATGTGCTCCTTGTGTTCGACGCCGAACCGCTGTTCCTCGTCGACCACCACCAGGCCGAGGTCTTTCCAGGTGACGCCGGTCTGCAGCAGCCGGTGCGTGCCGATCACGATGTCGACCGAACCGTCTTTCATGCCCTCGAGCGCCGCTTTGGATTCGGACGTGCTGGTGAACCGGGACAGCCCCTTGACGGTGACCGGGAATCCCGCCATCCGTTGGGTGAACGTCTGCAGATGCTGATCGGCCAGCAGCGTCGTCGGCACCAGCACCGCGACCTGCTTGCCGTCCTGCACCGCCTTGAACGCCGCGCGCACCGCGATCTCGGTTTTGCCGTATCCGACGTCGCCGCAGATCACCCGATCCATCGGGATGGGCTTTTCCATGTCGGATTTGACCTCGGTGATGGCGGTCATCTGGTCGACGGTCTCGGTGAACCCGAACGCGTCCTCCATCTCGGCCTGCCACGGGGTGTCCGGATTGAACGCGTGGCCGGCGGACGCTTGGCGCTTGGCGTACAGCGACACCAACTCGGCGGCGATCTCCCGCACCGCGCGACGGGCCTTGGTTTTGGTGTTCGTCCAGTCGCTGCCACCCAGCCGGCTCAGCGTCGGCGACTCGCCGCCGACGTAGCGCGACAGCTGATCCAGCGAATCCATCGGCACGTACAGCTTGTCCGAGCCGCCGCCCCTTTTACCCGACGCATATTCGAGCACCAGGTATTCGCGGCGTGCGCCGCCGACGGTGCGCTCGACCATCTCGACGAATCGGCCGATGCCGTGCTGGTCGTGCACCACCAGGTCACCCGCCGTCAGCGCCAGCGGGTCGACCACGTTGCGGCGCTTGGCGGCCAGCCGCTTGCCCTCGGTCGCGGTGGCCCGGTTGCCGGTCAGGTCGGTTTCGGTGATCAGCACGAGGTTGGCCCCTGCGATGACCACGCCGTCGTGCAGCGGGCCCTTGAGCACGCCGACGACACCTTCCTTCGGCGTCTGGCCGGGCTCCAACATCGCTGCGGGAGTGTCGGATTCGGCCAGCTGCTCGACCACGCGATGGGCGGTGCCGGTGCCGGGGGTGACGACGGCCGCGTAGCCGCCGGTCGCGACGTGTGCGCGCAGCATCGCGAAGATTCCGGTGATCGAAGAATCACCGTGCTGTTGGCCCCGCGCCGTCGGCGCCGGCCGGATGCCGAGTTCGATGGCCGACTCGTCCGACAACTGCGAAAGCGTCCACCACGGGTGGTCGCCTTCGCGGGCCGCAGCGCGGGCGTCGTCCAGCCCGACGAATCCCGACGCGCCCAACGCTTCGATGTCGATCGGCACATCGCCGCCCACCGCGGCCGTCGACCAGGACGCCTCCAAGAACTCGCGGCCGGTCTTGATCAGGTCGGCCGCGCGGGTGCGCACCTTCTCGGGATCGCAGATCAGCAGTGGCGTGCCCGACGGCAGGTGGTCGGCCAGAGTCAACAGCTCGGTCGGGCGAAGAAGCGGCAGCAGCGCCTCCATCCCGTCGACGGGGATGCCCTCGGCCAGCTTGGCCAGCATGTCGGGCACGCTGCCGGGCACGGTGTTCTCCTGCACCGGATGCTCCGCGGCGAGCCTTGCGGCCCGGTCACGGACATCGCCGGTCAGCAACACTTCGCGGCAGGGCACGGCGATGACGGTGTCGATGTCGATCTCGACGATCGAGCGCTGGTCGGCGACCGAGAACATCCGCATCTCGGAAACCTCGTCGCCCCAGAATTCGATGCGCACCGGGTGCTCGGCGGTGGGCGGGAAGATGTCCAGGATTCCGCCGCGCACCGCGAACTCACCGCGCTTGCCGACCATGTCCACCCGGGTGTAGGCCAGGTCGACGAGCCTGGCGATGACGGCATCGAAGTCCGCTTCCCCGCCGACGCTCAGCGTGACCGGCTCGATGTCGGCGACGTCAGGCGCCATGGGCTGCAGCAGCGACCTGGTCGTGGTGACCACGACACGCAGCGGCGGGCCGAGGCGATCGTCGTCCGGGTGGGCCAGCCGGCGCAGCAACATCAGCCGCGCGCCGACGGTGTCGACTCCCGGGGAGAGCCGCTCGTGCGGCAACGTCTCCCAGGACGGGAACATCGCGACTGCCTCGCCAAGCACGCCGCGCAGTTCAGCGGTCAGATCGTCGGCTTCGCGCCCGGTCGCGGTGACCACAAGCAGCGGGCCGTTCTGCGCAAGCGCGGTCGCCACGAAGACCCTGGCGTTGGCCGGGCCGACGAGCCTGAGATCGGCGGGTCTGTCAGCGGCGCGGCGGGTGACTTCTTGTAGCGAAGGATCCCGTAGGGCCAGCTCAACGAGGCCCGCGATCGGGGTTTGGACATGGGTGATCCCCGATGCGGTCATGATGCGTCCATCCTAGGCAAGCGCCGAAATGCTTGCGGGAGCGGGAGAAACGACGGCTACTCGTCGAGCAGCAGCGGGTCGTCCTCGAGGTGCATCAACCCGTTCCAGCACAGGTTGACCAGGTGCGCGGCCACCACTTCCTTCTTCGGCTCACGCACGTCGAGCCACCACTGCGCCGTCATCGACACCGACCCGACCAGGGCCTGGGCATACAGCGGCGCCATTTCTGGATCCAGGCCGCGGCGGGAGAAATCGCCGGCCAGGATCGACGACACCTGGTTGACGGCCTCGTTGAGCAGCGTGGAGTAGGTGCCGCCGGACGTGATGGCGGCCGGCGAGTCGCGAATCAAGATGCGGAACCCGTCGGTGCGTTCGTCGACGTAGGTCAGCAGCGCCAGTGCGACCCGCTCGATGCGCAGCCGGGACCGGTTGTTGGTCATCTTCGTCAGCGACGACGTGATGCCGTCGAGCAGCGCCGACATCTCGCGGTCGACCACCACCGCGTACAGGCCTTCCTTGCCGCCGAAATGTTCGTAGACGACGGGCTTGGAGACATTGGCCCGCTGCGCGATCTCCTCGATGGAGGTGCCCTCGTAACCACGCTCGGCGAACAAGGTTCGTGCGACGTCGATGAGCTGATGACGCCGCTCCGCCCCGGTCATCCGCGCGCGGGGTGCACGCACAGCACTGTCGGGCTTATCGGGCACTGCCACGTCTTTGAGGGTATCTTTCGGCGTTGACTCTGCGGTGACGGCGCGGGCTACTCGCATTTCTGGGCCCAGCGCGCAGAGTGAACGGCGTATCGGGCCTATCGGCCGGTTCGACTAGCATCACGAGTTGTTCAGTCCGTCGTGGTGTAATCGGCAGCACCTCTGATTTTGGTTCAGATAGTTCAGGTTCGAGTCCTGGCGACGGAGCGTGACGGTGCACGGAGACGCCGCGGTCCTGGTCCTGGCGGCAGGGGCCGGCAGCCGCATGGGCTCGGACACCCCCAAGGTTCTGCATACTCTGGCCGGCCGCAGCATGTTGGCGCACGCGCTGCACGCGGTCGCCAAGGTGGCCCCGCAGCACCTCGTCGTGGTGGTCGGCAAGGACCGCGAGCGCGTCGCACCCGCGGCCAAGGAGCTGGCCGGCGAACTCGGCCGGACCGTGGAGATCGCGGTTCAGGACCAGCAGCTCGGCACGGGCCACGCGGTGGGGTGCGGGCTGACCGCGCTGCCAGAGGACTTCGCAGGCACGGTGGTGGTGACCGCGGGCGATGTCCCCCTGCTGGACGCCGGCACGCTGGCCGAACTGATCGCCGCCCACAGCGCCCAGACCGCGGCGGCGACCGTGCTGACCACGACGCTGCCCGATCCGACCGGCTACGGCCGCATTCTGCGCACCCAGGACGGCGAGGTGATCGGCATCGTCGAGCAGGCCGACGCCACCGCCTCACAACAGGCCATCAGCGAGGTCAACGCCGGTGTCTACGCGTTCGACATCGGCGCGCTGCGCTCGGCGCTGAGCCGGCTGCGCCCGCACAACGCCCAGCAAGAGCTCTACCTGACCGACGTCATCTCGATCGTGCGCTCCGACGGCCACGTCGTCAGGGCCAAGCACATCGACGACTCCATGCTGGTCGCCGGAATCAACGACAGGGTGCAGCTGGCGGAGCTGGGCGCCGAGCTGAACCGGCGCATCGTGGCCGCCCATCAGCGCGCCGGCGTGACGATCGTCGACCCGGCGACGACGTGGATCGACGTCGACGTGACCGTCGGCCGCGACACCGTCGTCCACCCGGGTACACAGCTGCTGGGCGCCACCCGCATCGGCGGCCACTGCCAGATCGGCCCCGACACCACGCTGACCGACGTTGCCGTCGGCGACGAGGCGGTGGTGGTCCGCACCCACGGCGGGCAGTCCGTCATCGGTGACGGCGCGGCCGTCGGGCCGTTCGCGTATCTGCGGCCTGGCACCGTCTTGGGCGCCGACGCCAAGCTCGGCGCGTTCGTCGAAACGAAGAACTCGACCATCGGCTCCGGCACCAAGGTGCCGCACCTGACCTACGTCGGCGACGCCGACATCGGCGAACAGAGCAACATCGGTGCGTCCAGCGTGTTCGTCAACTACGACGGAGAAACCAAGAACCGCACCACAATTGGGTCGCACGTCCGGACCGGCTCGGACAACATGTTCGTCGCACCCGTCACCGTCGGGGACGGCGCGTACACCGGCGCGGGCACCGTGGTGCGTGAGGACGTCCCGCCCGGCGCGCTGGCCGTGTCGGCGGGTCCGCAGCGCAACATCGAGGGCTGGGTGTCGCGCAAACGTCCTGGCAGCGCGGCTGCCGAAGCAGCGGCAAAGGCTGAAAAGGCCGCCGCGGACAACGACGACGAGGACTAATCGGTCTTTTGCCGTTCGGTTTCTGGTAACCCGGCAACGAGCGCCCCGAAACGCTACGTACCATTAGGCCGTATCGATCCCCGACCGATTAGGGCGCACAGTGGGCACCGAGTGGACCGACAACCGCAAAAATCTGATGCTCTTCTCGGGTCGCGCGCACCCCGAACTGGCCGAGCAGGTGGCCAAGGAGCTCGACACTCCGGTCACCGCGCAGACCGCACGCGACTTCGCCAACGGCGAGATCTTCGTCCGCTTCGATGAATCGGTCCGCGGCTGCGACGCGTTCGTGCTGCAGAGCCATCCCGCGCCGCTGAACCAGTGGCTGATGGAACAGCTGATCATGATCGATGCGCTCAAGCGCGGCAGTGCCAAGCGAATCACCGCGATCCTGCCGTTCTATCCCTATGCGCGGCAGGACAAGAAGCATCGCGGCCGCGAGCCGATCTCGGCGCGGTTGGTGGCCGACCTGCTCAAGACCGCAGGCGCTAACCGGATCCTCACCGTCGACCTGCACACCGACCAGATCCAGGGCTTCTTCGACGGGCCGGTCGACCACATGCGGGCGCAGAACCTGCTGACCGGCTACATCGCCGAGAACTACTCCGACCACGACATGGTCGTGGTCTCCCCTGATTCGGGACGGGTGAGGGTCGCCGAGAAGTGGGCCGACGCATTGGGAGGCGTTCCGCTCGCGTTTATCCATAAGACCCGCGACCCCCTGATTCCCAACCAGGTGAAGTCGAACCGGGTGGTCGGTGACGTCAAGGGCAAGACATGCATTCTCACCGACGACATGATCGACACCGGCGGCACGATCGCCGGTGCAGTCAAACTGCTGCACCAGGACGGCGCCGGCGACGTGATCATCGCCGCCACGCACGGCGTGCTTTCCGACCCGGCGCCGCAGCGGCTGGCCGAGTGCGGTGCCCGCGAGGTGATCGTCACCAACACGCTGCCGGTGGGCGAGGACAAGCAGTTCCCGCAGTTGACGGTGTTGTCCATCGCGCCACTGCTGGCGAGCACGATTCGCGCGGTGTTCGAAAACGGTTCGGTGACAGGTCTTTTCGACGGGTCGGCGTAGTGGCTGGACCATCGCCAAACCTCATCTATCACAATCCCCGCTGCAGTACCTCACGCAAGACCCTGGACTTGCTGCGCGACAGCGGTATCGAGCCGACCGTCGTCCAGTATCTGAAGACGCCGCCGTCACGCGCCGAGCTGGCCAAGATGATCGAGGACGCCGGCATCGACGTGCGCGCGGCGGTGCGCAAGCGTGAGTCGCTGTACGCCGAGCTGAACCTCGCCGACGCCAGTGACGACGAGCTACTCGACGCCATGGCCGCCAACCCCATCCTCATCGAGCGCCCCTTCGTCGTCACACCCAAAGGCACCAGGCTGGCCCGGCCGATCGATACGGTTCGCGAGATTCTGTGACCTTGCGCCTCTGCGTGGCGACCGTCGCGCTGGCAATGGTCGCCGCAACCGGTTGCGGCGCGAAAACCCCTGACTACCAGTCGGTCTGGTCGACTCCGGCCACAACCACGACCTCGGCCAGCGCAGAGCCGCCCGTCCCGATCGCACAGTTTCTGGAGCAGGCGGGCGTCAACGGTGAGCTCGTCGCACCCGATAAGCTCACCGACCTCACCGTGACGATGCCGACCCCGCCCGGGTGGCATCCGTACGCGAATCCGAATCTGGCGCCGGGCACCCGTGCGATCGCCAAGGGCGACACCTACCCGATGGCAATGCTGTTGGTGTTCAGGCTGACGGGCGACTTCAACGTCGACGAGGCCGTCAAGCACGGCTACGCAGACGCCGAGCTGTCGGAGAATTTCAAGCGCCTCAACGCGTCGACGGACAACTGGAAAGGCTTCCCCTCGTCGATGATCGAGGGCAGCTACGACCTCAACGGGCGCCGGATGCACAGCTACAACCGCATCGTCATCCCCACCGGCGCACCGCAGAAGTCCGATGTCGCCGGCCAGCCGGCTCCGCCGAACCAGCGCTACCTCGTTCAGTTCACCATCACCGGGTATGCGGAGAAGGCCGCCGAGGAGGCACCGGACATCGAGTCGATCATCGCCGGGTTCAACGTCGCGGTGCCCAACGCACCCAAGAAGTAGCCGCCGCAACGCTCTAGGGTGTTTGCCATGGGTGCTTGGACCGCCGCTGATCTGCCTTCCTTCGCAGGACGCACCGTGATCGTCACCGGCGCCAACAGCGGCCTCGGCCTGGTCACCGCGCGTGAACTGGCCCGCGTCGGCGCCAAGACCATTTTGGCCGTGCGCAACGTCGCCAAGGGTGACGCCGCCGCGGCGGGCATGACCGGCGACGTCGAGGTCCGCAAGCTCGACCTGCAGGACCTGTCGTCGGTGCACGAGTTCGCCGCGGGAGTCGACAGCGTCGACGTGCTGATCAACAACGCCGGGATCATGGCGGTGCCGTACGCGCTGACCGTGGACGGGTTCGAAAGCCAGATCGGCACAAACCATCTCGGCCACTTCGCGCTGACGAACCTGCTGCTTGCGAAGATCACCGATCGGGTGGTGACGGTGTCGTCGCAGCTGCACCTGCTGGGCTACATCAGCCTGAAAGATCTGAACTGGAAGTCGCGGCCCTACTTCGCCTGGCCGGCCTACGGACAGTCCAAACTCGCGAACCTGCTTTTCACCAGCGAACTGCAGCGCCGACTCGACGTCGCGGGGTCACGGTTGAAGGCGCACGCCGCGCATCCCGGATATTCCGCGACCAACCTGCAGGGCAACACCGGCAGCCGGTTCGGCACGCGGATATGGGACGCCGGCAACAAGCTGCTGGCCACCGACGCCGACTTCGGTGCG
>DATFCF010000077.1:0-3182 GCA_035253445.1 Mycobacterium sp. | reverse complement strand
GGTTGCTGGCCAACGGGATCTCCAACCTCAAGAACGAGCTGATCGGCCCGGAGGAAGCGGCGCACGACGCGGCCAACGCGATGGAGGACCTGCCGCGGATCATCGCCGAGGTCTTCGCGGAATACCAACGCCGGCTGCGGGCGGCCAACGCACTGGACTTCGACGACCTGATCGGCGAGACAGTCGCTGTGCTGCAAGCATTTCCGCAGATCGCTCAGTACTACCGGCGGCGGTTCCGCCACATCCTGGTCGACGAATATCAAGACACCAACCACGCGCAATACGTACTGGTGCGCGAACTCGTCGGACGCCAGACCGAAGACGGGGTGGCGCCGGCCGAGCTGTGCGTGGTGGGCGACGCCGACCAGTCCATCTACGCGTTCCGCGGTGCGACGATCCGCAACATCGAGGACTTCGAACGCGACTTCCCCAATGCCACAACGATTCTGCTGGAGCAGAACTACCGGTCGACGCAGAACATCTTGTCGGCGGCCAACTCGGTGATCTCCCGCAATGCGGGACGCCGGGAGAAGCGGCTGTGGACGGACGCGGGGGAGGGCGAGCTCATCGTCGGCTACGTCGCCGAGAACGAGCACGACGAAGCCCGGTTCGTCGCCGAGGAGATCGACGCGCTCGCCGACCGCGGCGAAATCACGTACAACGACGTCGCAGTCTTCTACCGCACCAACAACTCGTCGCGCGCGTTGGAGGAAGTTTTCATTCGTGCCGGCATACCGTACAAAGTCGTTGGCGGCGTTCGCTTTTACGAGCGCAGGGAGATCCGTGACATCGTCGCGTACCTGCGGGTGCTCGACAACCCGGGTGACTCGGTGAGCATGCGGCGCATTTTGAACACCCCGCGCCGCGGCATAGGTGATCGCGCCGAGGCGTGTGTGGCGGTGTATGCCGAGAACGCCGGTGCGACGTTCAACGACGCACTGCAGGCCGCCGCCGAGGGCAAGGTGCCGATGCTCAACACCCGCTCGGAGAAGTGCATCGCGAGTTTCGTAGAGCTGATGGACGATCTGCGTGGGCGCCTCGACGGTGAACTGGGCGAGCTCGTTGAAGCCGTGCTGGACCGCACCGGCTATCGCTCGGAGCTGGAGAACTCAAGCGACCCACAGGATCTGGCGCGGCTGGACAACCTCAACGAATTGGTCAGCGTCGCACACGAATTCAGTACCGACCTGGCAAATGCCGAGGCACTCGGCGAGGTCGATCCCGCCGATGAGGACATTCCCGATACTGGTGTGCTCGCGAAATTCCTGGAGCGGGTGTCGCTGGTCGCCGATGCCGACGAACTGCCCGAGCACGGCGCGGGTGTGGTGACGATGATGACGCTGCACACCGCAAAGGGACTTGAGTTCCCGGTGGTGTTCGTGACCGGCTGGGAGGACGGCATGTTCCCGCACATGCGGGCACTGGGCGATCCGACCGAGCTGTCCGAGGAGCGACGGTTGGCCTACGTCGGCATCACCCGGGCGCGGCAACGGCTCTACGTCAGCCGCGCCAAGGTCCGCTCATCATGGGGCCAGCCGATGCTCAACCCCGAATCGCGATTCCTCAAGGAGATCCCGGAGCACCTGATCGAATGGCGGCGCACCGATCCGACGCCGTCGTTCAGTGCGCCGGTCAGCGGTGCGGGCAGGTTTGGGGGCGCGCCGCGGCCGTCACCGTCGCGCCCGGGGGCAGGCAAGCGTCCAATGCTGGTGCTCGAACCGGGCGATCGGGTCAACCACGACAAGTACGGACTTGGCCGCGTCGAGGAGGTGTCGGGCGTCGGTGAATCCGCGATGTCGCTGATCGACTTCGGCAGCGCGGGGCGGGTCAAGTTGATGCACAACCACGCGCCGGTCAGCAAGCTCTAGCGGGCCCCCAACCGTCGAAACGTACGCTTTGGCGCGTTCTTCTCGTCGAACTTCTCGTCGAACTTCTTTGCCAAACGTACGTTTCGGCGTTGGGCAGCTCACGAAGACTTGGCCCACCGCCGCGTGCCGGGCAGCAGCACCAACAGGATGCTGGCCACCGGCAGCACGGGAATGGCGTATACCGACGGCGGCAGCTTGGCGCCCGCGACGAACAGGCTCGAGAAGATCAGCAGCGCGACAACCGAACCCACCACGATCAGCAGCCTGCCCATCCGGCGACGCAGCAGCAGCGCGATCAAACCACCGATGGTGGCCGCCGCGGACACCGCGGTGAGAAAGCCGACAGCCACGCAGAACAGCCGGTCGGAGCGCCACCAGCCGGTGATCAGGTCCGTGGCGATGACGGCGGTCGCCCAGCCGGACAGGATGCTCACGATCGCCGCCGTGATCGCCATGGTCGGAGTGGGGGCCGAGACAGGCCGTCCCACCATGACGGGCTTGGCCCGGGGTATGTACCCGGTCTGCGGCTCTGCGCCGCCGGCCGCGGGAATCTCGCCGGTCGGGTGACGGCGGATGATACTCGTCTGCGGGTCCTGGGTGACGACGGGGATCTCGCCCGTCGGGTGTCGCCGAATTATGCGTGGAGAGCTGGGAGTCTCGTCGCTGGCCACTCAGCCAGAGTAGTTGCCCGGCGCCAGACCCCGTTTGGCCAGCCACCCGACCGGATCGACGCGGTCGGTGCCGTTGAGTAGAACCTCGAAGTGCAGGTGCGGACCGGTCGAATTGCCGGTGTTTCCCATCTTGGCGATCTGGTCGCCCGCGTACACCCGCTCGCCGATGTTGACCAGCACGGCGCTGAGGTGGCCGTACAGCGTCACGGTGCCGTCGGAATGGCGAAGCTTCACCCAAATGCCATATCCGGCAGTCGGTCCCGCGTCGATGACGACGCCGTCGGAAGCGGCCAGGATCGGGGTGCCGATCGAGTTGGCGATGTCGATACCACCGTGCAGCACGCCCCACCGGTATCCGAAGCCCGACGTCCACACGCCGCGAGTCGGCATCACGAACAGCGGCCGTGCCAGCCGCGCTTCGCGCTCGGCGCGCTCCTGCGCGAACGCGGCGGCCTTGGTGATCTCCTCGGCGTGCACCGACGAGTTGGCCGCCGGCGCGACGGTCACGATCTGCATGCCGTCCACAGAGCCGGTGATGGCCCCGCCGCCCGTGACGGACTGGTCGGCGGCTAGCACCGTTTCTTCGGGGGCCTTGTCGGTGGCGTTGGACATCGAGTATGCGCCGGCCGCGGTCGCGCCGACT
>DATFCF010000076.1:0-2460 GCA_035253445.1 Mycobacterium sp. | reverse complement strand
CGCGGTCGGATCGATCGGATCGCTTGCCGTCGCCAGGTCGCCGTCGGCAGAGTCGGTTCACCGGCGGCTCCGGACTGCCCCTTGAGGGTGAGGGACCAGTCGAATCGCTGTGGCGGAGGAAGTGCGGAGGTACTGCGCCGGACGTACAGCGCGCTGGGCGCTGGAGGCCCCCTTGACGGGGCGGCGTAGTCCACCCTGCGCTCGTCCCCGCCCATCGTTGGCGGTCGCAGCACCGTTGCCATTATTGCTGACGGCGATATGGGGCAAATCGAAGAGCTTCTCGCATCGCTTGTTATTCGCGAACTCGGCGCCGGGAACGACCGGCGCAGGTGGTAGTTCGGCCGACTCGTCCATGGCGGCGGCGCACGGACGCTACCAGCGTTTGGGGCTGGTTGCGACCACCAGCTCGGCGAGCATGACGCCGCCCTGCAACGCCGTGCACACTGATCGCGATCTGGCGGTTGCGAAGTGGGACTGTGGTCATTGAGGACCCGAGATCGGTGCTGAAGTCGGTCTTCGGGTCAATTCGTGGGAGGGCACCCGGCGATTTCCGGTGGTCGTCGCACGGCGTCTTCCGTAATCATTTTCGGTGGTTGACGGTGGGGTGTCTCACATGCAACAGTTCCAATATGGGAGCCAAAAATGTATCCAATTCCGTCTTGCGTGTCGGACAGTTCGTCGCCTACCACGGCGATCGCGCTGATGGCATGCGCGAACTCCTCGATGCCGGGGTCGATATCCTGACCGGCGACTACCTAGCCGAACTCACCATGCTCGTACTGAGGAAGAACCAACTCCGCGGCGGACCAGGATATGCAGCGGCCTTCGTCGAGCAACTCGAGCAGTTCTTACCGCAGATCGCCAAGGATGGGGTCAAGGTAGTTACCAACGCCGGCGGCCTCGACCCGGCGGCCTGTGCGGCCGCAGTTCGTGACGCATGCGCGCGTCGCGGTGTCGAACTGTCGGTGGCGTGGATCGAAGGTGACGATCTTCGCGAAGATCTCTCGACAATTCTCGGGCCGGAGGGCACACTCCGAAATTTTGACACCGGTGACGACTTGTCCCTCGAAGACACCGAGATACTTACAGCCAATGCGTATCTCGGAGCGTGGCCAATCGTGTCCGCACTCGAGGCGGGCGCGGACATCGTGATATGCCCGCGAGTGGCCGACGCGTCCCTGGTTGTGGGCCCATCGGCCTGGCATTTCGGGTGGCGCCCCGACGATTTCGACATGCTGGCCGGTGGGGTTGTCGCTGGTCATCTCATCGAATGCTGCGCCCAGGTCACTGGGGGGCAGTTCGCCCTCTTTCATGAGTTTCCTGACCTCGGCCTGCCCGGTCTTCCCATCGCGGAGATCCGCGCGGATGCCAGCGCTGTGATCACCAAACCAGTTGGGTCCGGGGGAACTGTGAACACCGACACGGTGACTGCGCAGCTGCTCTATGAGATCGGTGGCACGGAGTATCTGAACCCAGATGTCACCGTGGATCTGACCTCGGTTCGGGTCCAGCAGGATGGAGTCGACCGCGTCCTCGTCTCTGGTACGCGTGGAAGGGCGCCGAACGACACGACCAAATTGTCCCTGACCTTCGAGGGTGGGTACCGGAACACTCTCACCGTTGGGCTCACCGGGATGCACGTAGCGGAGAAGCTCGCCTGGTTGCGTCGCGAAGTGGAATCTGCAGTCGGCAAGCCGGAGACATTTGAGGCATTCCGTTGGACAGTCGTGGGACCAGCTGCCGAGGTGGACGGTGACCAGGAGCAGGTGTCAGCGTGGGTTGTGATCACCGCTCGCGACAAGAATCGAGCAAAGGTCAGTCGCGCAGGCTTCGCCGACAGGATTGTCCAACTCGGCATCTCGAACATCCCGGGGTTCTATATGACCACGCCGCCTCAGCGGGAGCGACTTTTCGGGGTGCAGTGGCCATGCTTGATCGGGAAGAAGCATGTCGATACGCGGGTGCGAATCGGCGACGAACGGCAGATCGACGTTTCGTGGCAGGTGTGGCCCGTCGATGAACCTGCCTCGGCGCCTGCCGCATCCATTGCGTCAGCGTCATCCGTCAACGACGGTGAGACCGCAACAGTGCGGGTGCCGTTGGGTGAGGTCGTCGGCACGCGTTCCGGGGACAAGGGCGGTACTGCGAATCTCGGAGTGTGGGCCCGGAGCGCGGACGCATACTCATGGCTATCGGAACACCTGACAGTTGATCGGCTTCGTGAACTCATTCCCGAATCCGCTGAACTCAAGGTTGAGCGTTTCGAGTTCCCCAACGTCAACGGCCTCAACTTCGTCCTGTTCGGATACTTGGAGAAGGGTGTGTCCTCGTGCACCCGGATCGATCCGCAGGCGAAAGGCCTCGGTGAATACCTTGCAAGCCGACGGGTCGACGTTCCGGTGGCACTCGTTCCGAATCTTTCCGGCGCATCGTCCGTAATGGAGGTCATGCGATGATCGA
>DATFCF010000075.1:0-2397 GCA_035253445.1 Mycobacterium sp. | reverse complement strand
GTTCGTCGATGCGGACGTGCAGACGGATCCGGCCCGCGGCGTCGGCGTCCTGCAAGGCGAATGCCAGCGGCGCGTTGCGCGAACCCGGGCACAACACGACGTCGCGGACACCGCCGCGAATCAATTCGTCGACGACTACCCGGGCCTGCGCCGTCGAAGGGTTCACCACTACAGACTATCGGCGAAGAATTTCAGCGCCGCGGCGTTGACTTCCTGCGGCTTTTCGATGAAGCCGAGGTGCCCGGTGTCCGGAATCTCCAGGTAGCGTCCGTTCGGGAGGGCGTCGGCGACCTCGCGGCCCAGGTGCGGCGGCAGCACCACGTCGTCGGCGAACCCGATCACCAACACAGGGGCCGTAATACTTCGGTAAGCGGGCAGCCGGTTGCCCTTCGGCCCGATGGCCAACTGGGTTTGCAGGCCCGGCGTCGGCTTCGTCGGCCACATGGTGAACATGTCGATCCAGTCCGCGACGACGCGATCGTCGTTGAGTGTGCGCGGCGAAAAGCTTTCCAGCAGGCGCATTTTCGCGTCGTAACTGGGTGGCAGCCGGATGCCCGAATCGGCCAACTCCCACTCCGCGTTGCGGAAGAACTCGCGGGCGCGATCGGCGCGGCCTCGCGTGGCCATCAGCACCGCATGGCTGACCAGGTCGGGGCGGGCCAGCATCAGCTCCTGGGCGATGAACGCGCCCATCGACACCGCCACGATGCGGACCGGCGCGGCGTCGAGCTTCTCGATCAGCGCGGCAGTGTCGGCCACCATGATCTCGGTGGTGAAGCCGCTGGCTTTCTCGGTCTCGCCGACGCCGCGGTTGTCGAACGTGATGGCGCGATAGCCCGCCCGCTGGAACTCGGGGACCTGGTGCAGGTGCCAGGTGCGGCCGGCGCCGCCGCGACCCGCAATGAACAGCACGGGCTCGCCTTTGCCGCGATCGTCGTAGGCCAGATTCACCTGGACGACCGTACTTCAGGTGATTTCGGCGCGGTAATCCACGGTGAGCGTTGATTAGCGCGCCGAAACCGCAGGGGTGCGGAACCTACAAGCGGTTGGCGGCGTCCATTCAGGGTGCTCGATGACCTCGATGACCTCGATGTCCATGTGCGCGCCCAGGACGGCGTTCTGACCCTTGCCCACACGCGTCGCGCGGGACTGAGCCACGAAGCCGTGAGGCGACGGCTGCAGTCCGGTCACTGGCGTCGATGCGCACGCGGCGTGTACTTCGTCGACGATCGCCCGTTCACCGACGCCGCACGCATCAGGGCCGCTGTGTGGAGCTATGGCGAGCTCGCCGTCGCGAGCGGTCTGGCCGCAGCGTGGTGGCATGGCCTCACCAAGTTCGCACCCGACGTGGTCGAGGTGACAGTGCCTCGCAATAGCCACGGTCGACGCCGCGACGGCTGTCGCGTTCGCCGTCGAGATCTTGCCTCCTCCGACATCGTGGTGCATCAGCGACTTCGTGTGACGGCCTTGCACCTGACCGTCGTCGAGGCCGCAGTTCGCCGCCGCGACGGCGCGAAGTTGATGGACGCCGCATTGCAAAATCGCGTCGACCTCCGCGATCTTTGGCGCGCGCATCTCCGAAACAAGGGCCGCTACGGGTCTCCACGCGCTCGACTTCTACTGCAGGCAGCTGCCGACGGTGCACGATCGGAGGCTGAACGGCTACTCGTCAAACTGCTGCGCCAGGCAGGCATCACCGGATGGCGTACGAACTATCCGATCGGCCCCTACAAGGCCGACGTGGCGTTCCCCAAACTCAAGATCGTGCTTGAAGCAGACGGCTGGGCCTTCCATAGCGACCAGACCGCGTTTCAGAAGGATCGACAGCGACAGAACTACCTCGCGCTACTCGGTTGGCAGGTGCTCCGTTTCACCTGGCTGGACCTCGTCGAGTATCCGCATCGGGTCATCGCCGTCATCCGCTCAGCGATCACGGCGCGGTTATCCACGGCTGGCATGGATTAGCGCGCCGAAATCGCATTGGGGCGCTTACGGCCGCTGCGGACCCGCTGGATGGCGCCCTGCCACATCAGCGCGGTGGTGGCCTTGAGCTGGGTGGGCTTGATCATGTCCTTGCCCAGCAGCGCGGTTGCCGCCGCCTTCGTGGTCGTCGACGCCTTGGTCATGTGGCCGGAGTCGAACGGCGGCTGCGGGTCGTATTCGATGACCAGCTGGATGGTCTTGGCCCTGCCCTCCCCGGCGATCTGGCCGGCCAGCCATATGGCCAGGTCGATGCCCGCGGAGACGCCCGCACTGGTCACGAGCCCATTTGGCGTCGCTTCCGCGATTACGATTCGTTCGTCCGTGACAGGACGGGCGCCCAGCGTCTTCAGCACCGGCAGTGCAGCCCAGTGCGACGTCGCCCGCTTGCCGTCGAGCAGCCCTGCCGACGCGAGG
>DATFCF010000074.1:0-2419 GCA_035253445.1 Mycobacterium sp. | reverse complement strand
AAGTCACACTTGAAACTCTGATCACACCAGTCACAGCGTGGCTCCGCGGATTCAGGCGCGCAATCGCCTAGTCTGCGGACACGATGGCGACTCTCCCGACCGCAGCACGGCGCGCAACCGCCCTGGCAGCGGCGCTGTTCTTCGCGGCGACCCCTGCGCTGGCGAACGCCGACCCCGAGGCGCCCGCATGCCCGTACCAGGTCAGCACCCCGCCTGCCGTCGACTCGTCGGAGGTGCCTACGGCGGGCGACCCTCCGCAGCCGTTGGCGGTCCCATCCGACCCGGTCGGCGGAGACGCCCTCGGTGGGTGCGGGGTCATCACCGCTGCAGGCACCCCGCCGCTGCCCAACGATGTCTCAGCGGAGGCGTGGCTGGTGGCCGACCTCGACAGCGGCGACGTCATCGCCGCCAAGGATCCGCACGGCAGGCATCGACCCGCCAGCATCATCAAGGTGCTGGTGGCCATGCAGGCTTTGCGCGACCTGCCGATCCACAAGGTGGTGGCGGGCACCGCCGACGACGCCGCGGCGGAAGGCACGAAGGTCGGCATCGGCGAAGGCGGGCACTACTCGATCCGCGACATCCTGCACGGCCTCCTGATGCACTCAGGCAACGACGCCGCGCACGCGCTGGCCATGCAGATGGGCGGCATGGACGCGACGCTGACGAAGCTCAACGACCTGGCGAGCAAGCTCGGCGGCCGCGACACCCGGGTGGCGACGCCGTCGGGTCTCGATGGTCCCGGCATGAGCACATCGGCCTACGACATCGGCCTGTTCTACCGATACGCCTGGCAGAACCCGACATTCGCCGACATCGTCGCGACCCGCTCGTTCGATTTCCCCGGCCGTGGCGACGCGGGCTACCCGGTCGAGAACGACAACAAGCTGCTGGAGAACTACCCCGGCGCAATGGGCGGCAAGACCGGCTACACCGACGATGCCGGTCAGACGTTCGTCGGCGCGGCCAACCGCGACGGCCGCAGGCTCGTCGCAGTGCTGCTACGCGGTACCCGGCAGCCGATCGCGCCATGGGAGCAGGCCGCCCACCTTCTCGACTACGGGTTCGCCACCGCGCCCGGCACGAAGGTCGGAACGCTCATCGAACCGGACCCCTCGCTGGTGACGACGCCCGACGAGGCGGCAACGGGCACGCCGTTGACGGCCGCACCCGCGCTGCCTCCCGCCGACGCGCTTCCCGTGCGGGTGGGCGTCGGGTTCGTCGGCGCGATCATCGTGTTCTGCCTGATCATGGGCGCGCGGTCGCTGAACCGGCGGCCGCAGCACTGATTCTCGCCGATTTGCTAATCTGGATTCAGTCAGCTTTCTGACATCCGGACGAGGGGCACCGTACCCGGCCAGCGACAAGACGGTGTGTCCGGAGGTATGTGTCATGGCATGGCTGATTCTCGTCGTCTCAGGTGTTCTCGAAGCCGTCTGGGCGACCGCGTTAAGCAGGTCCGAGGGCTTTTCCCGGCTCGTCCCGACGCTGATATTCCTTGTCACGCTGGTTCTTTCGATGGCGGGCCTGGCGGTGGCGATGCGCAGCCTGCCCGCCGGCACCAGCTACGCGGTATGGGTGGCCATCGGGGCGGTGCTGACGGTCGGCTATGCGATGCTCACCGGCGCCGAGTCGGCGTCGGTCGTCAAGGCCGTGTTGATGACCGGCGTCGTCGGCTGCGTGATCGGCCTGAAACTGGTCAGCTGACGATGCGCGGTGCGCGCTGCGCCTCGGCGAGCCGGCCGAGGGCCAGCGCGCCCACCAGCAGACCGAAGTCGCGCAGTGCAATGTCGTAGAAGCCCGGTCCGGTCACGAGGTTGACGATGATGCCCGCCAACCAGAGGGCGACGACATAGGCCCCGAGGCGCGGCGCGACAGCAACCAGAATGCCTGCGGCCACCTCTATCCCGCCGACGAGGTACATCACCGTCTGCGCGTCTCCGGGCACGATCCCGTCGATCCACGGGGCCAGGTAGGCGGGCCAGTCGGTCATCAGATTGGCGAACTTGTCCAGGCCGAAGAGGATCGGCGCGACGGTGAATACGGTGCGTAAGAGCAGGAATGCCTGGTAGGAGGGATCGTGAAGCCGGGAGCGCTCGATGCGGGTTGCGGTGGCCATGGCTACATTCCTTTCTAACGGATAATATTTCTTACGATAGTTCCAGCCGTGTGTAACGTCAAGATATTTGTCCGCTAGAGAGGGAGCCTGCGTGCCCATCGACGACCGTGACGTCACCGGCGTCAGCGCACTGTCGGATGCACTTCGGCGTCGCCTGTACCTGTTCGTCTGCGCGCAACCGCAGCCCGTCACCCGCGAGCAAGCCGCGGAAGCACTGCAGCTGGCCCCGCACCAGGCGAAGTTCCATCTCGACAGGCTCGAGCGCGACGGCCTACTCGACACGTTCTATTCACGGGTGAG
>DATFCF010000073.1:0-4598 GCA_035253445.1 Mycobacterium sp. | reverse complement strand
GCCAATCCCTCTTTGGCGTCGTTAGACCTCATCACCTCGATGACGAAGCGCTGCTCGATCTTTCGCGCAGCTTCGTCATCGACCCATCCGCTCTTCAGGATCGATGCCTTCGCATTGCGAACCGCCAGCGGACCATTGGCTGCCACTCGGGCCGCCAGCTGGCGTGCCCTCTCCAGAGACTCGCCGGTAGGGACCACGTGTCCGACCAGTCCGAACTGGTAGGCCTCGGCCGCGGACAACGGATCCCCGGTGAGAATCATCTCCATCGCCTTGGTGTAGGGAATTTGGCGCTTCAGGCGGACGGTGGATCCCGCACCCGCTATCAACCCGAGTTTCGCCTCGGGCAGTCCGAACGTCGCCTGCTCTTCAGCAACCCGAATATCGGTCTGCTGCAGCATCTCACAACCACCGCCCAGGCACGGCCCATTGACTGCGGCGATAAGCGGCTTGGCCAACGAACGACTGAGCAGAAGCCCCGCACTGATGACGCTGCCCACCGAGCTCACCTCGTCCGCAACCGCACCTTGTGCCGGCGAAGCTCCCTTCACCATCCAGCCGTCCGCGAGGTCGCCACCCACGCAATAGGATTCCCCGGCTCCGGTGAGGATTGCGGCGCGGACACTGTCGTCGGCATCGATCTCATCCCAGGCCTGCGCCATCAAGACGATCATCTGTGGGGTCAACGCATTCTTGCGAAGCGGGTTGTTCATCGTGAGGACAACCACTTCTCCGTCACGCTCGAACTTCAATTGCGGTTCACCGTCTGCCACCTGGACTCCTCGCCGGTCAACTCTCCTCGTTCTGGCCCTCGGTCGACCGCCGACGGTGCCAACTGTTTCATCTGATTGAATCAACGGACGGGTATCTGCGACCAGGTATCGGCCAGATACCAACTTCCGCACGCTCCCCGTTCGGGGTCCCGCGCGATGTCGGGCTCAACCAGGCGCCCGGATCTGGTGTTTTATCATGCGCTTATATCAATCCGTGTTTCGGTATAACCGACGTGAGAGCCAGGCGGTCGACACGTGCAGCAACCGGTGCCAGCCCTCCGGGTCGTGGGCGAGGAACTCGACATGTCGACTGAACGCCGCATACTGCTCGCCGCCGAACGACTCTTCGCCGAGCGCGGAATCGAAGGCGTCTCCCTACGTGCCGTGATGGCCGCAGCAGGCACCAATGTCGCCGCCATCCACTACCACTTCGGATCCAAGGAAGCCTTGGTCGAAGCACTCATTGCGCAACGCAGCGGCGAGATCTCACAGCGTCGCGCAGCCATGCTCGACCGCCTGGACAGCACAAAAAGGATCACCGCTCGACAGCTCGCTGAGGCGTTCGTCGTGCCCGTCGCCGAGGTCACCCTGGCCGGCGGAGACTCGTGGGTCCGCTTCATCTCCGGCCTGATCAACGGCACACACCCGGCGATGACGCTCGTCACTCAGGGCTTCTTCGACCAAGCCCGGCAGTTCACCGCGTTGCTCCAACAGCTGCACCCACAATGGCCCATGGCAAAGATTCTGTTCCGGCTTTCCCAGGCAATGACATTGACAATCCACGTGCTCGGCGACATCGAAGGCGTGCAACGCACCATCGCAGTCAGCAAGACCGAACTCTCGCGCACCGAAGTGGTCGACCAACTTCTGGACCTCGTCACCGCAACGCTGAAGGCCTGACGACCGGACCCACCGCTTCGCAACCTTCCCGGCAACGCGATGAGTAACCCCCGGATCCCACCACGTCGCGCCCATCGATTGCTCGATAGTCACACCGCGGCGGCCGCCGGGTTGGCCGAGTACATTCCCGCCGGACCGGTGGGCTGACCTTGAAGCAAGCCGAAGCGCCGTTCAACCTCGTCAACAACGGCGTCCTCACCCACATCGACGAACGCGGCCAACGTTGCGAAGACCTGTACCGTGCCGCAACAGATTTCAAGGGCGCACCTCATAGATAACCGTCATCTTCATGAAAGGCTCCAATACTTCGTCCGACCGACGACGTGAGGATGACGACCAGGGCGAGGCGGTTCAGGATTCCTTTGTTGAAGCGTTTAACGCGAGCTGAGTAGATTCGAGGGGATCGACCGCCTCGGCGGCCAGGTTTCGCGTGGACCAGATCGCACGCCTCGACCCACTGCGCGAGAAGGCTTAAGGCTGACAGCCTTTCGGCGCCTTGCTGCGCTGTGATCTCCGTCGGGTCATGTGCCAACGGGTTACGAATCGCCAGTTGCAATGCAGGCGCGTATAGACGCAGTCCCTCGTTCATCGACCGCACCGTCTGATTCTTCGGGTCGCCCGTCCACCGCAACCTTGGCCGCCCAGGCTGCGGATCGGCACTCGAAAACGCCAGCTGCCCGACGTTGGTCTCGTCGACCTCAACCATCCTTGTCAGTTGCTTCACGTGATGCACGAGCGCCCCCGAGGCCGCAAGCACCGCTTCACGATGATGCTCGTCATTATGCCGGCCAAGCGGGCGATGCCCGACCGCCCTGGTGGTGCGTCTGAACCCCCGGCACTCGTCGGCGCTGTGCGCGCCGTCCCTCCGACGTCGTCGTCGATTCGAAGCCGCATTCCCTGAGACAGTGACCGCAGAGCTGGCTCGCCGAGCAATTCGTTGTCTCCCTGTGACGATTAGGGCCGATGGGGTGGGCATCAACTTGTGGCCTTGCGAAGTCGCGAATTGCCTTCCCACGCTGCGATATCCGCGTCCGGCAGCGGATCATCGAATGTGGCTGTTCCACCGCGTTTCGGGTGCTCAAACCTGATCAATGCGCGGTCCAGCCCCCATCCACCGGCAGAACCGTGCCGGTGATGTAGCCGGCGTCGCGGCTCGTCAGCATCATCGCCGCCGCGACAATCTCGGACGGCTCAGCCCAACGATGCAAGGGAACTTCCGTCGCAAGGAATTGCCGCACCTGGAGATCGTCTTCGATACCCGCGTTGAGTGGAGTGCGAAACGGGCCGGGGGCCAGCGCGTTGACGGTGACTCCGGTCTCCGCGAGTTCGACGGCGAGGCTGCGGGTGAGCTGGACGACCGCGCCCTTGCTGGCCGCATAGCCAGACCGTCCTGCCGCGCCAACGAGACCGAGCGCACTTGCCAGTGTAAGGATTCGGCCCTCGCCGGTGCGGCGCATGTGACGCGCCGCTGCTCGGCACGTCAACCAGGTACCCACCACGTTGACCTCCAGGCAGGTTCGCAACGTGGACACATTCAACTGATCGAGGGTGCCGCGGGCTTGGACACCCGCACTGGTGACGACCACGTCCAGCCGGCCGTACTCGTCACGGACTGCGTCAAAGAGGCCGTCTACCGAATCTTCGGCGGTGACGTCGCACCTCATTCCGCGCACCTTGCCACCGGCATCGGCTCGAAGCTGTCCAGCCGCCTCCTGGCAAGTTTCTGCAGACCGACTTGCCACGACAACAGTCGAGCCTGCCCTCGCGAGTCCAGCGGCTATCGCGTAGCCCAAGCCTGCCGATCCCCCGGTCACGACAGCGACCTGGCCCATCCTCGACGACCGAACCGGGTCGCTCATCATTTTGTTCTCCTGCATGAGTCCATCTTTGCCGGGCCTGCTTCCTTCGCGACGGCGTCCCCGACGTTCCCAGCCCTTTCGACCGCCACCGGGCTTCAGGGAACGTAACTCGCGGGCGTCATGACCCTGCTGCCAGCCCGCACGACAAGTCGGCAGAGCTTTGGGACCAGCTCCGGGGTCGGTTCGCGGCGCAGCACGAACAACCACGCGAAGGCGGTTCCGAGCATCAGGCTGTGCACCTTGCGCGGATCAGGCCGGCCCGCCAGGTCACCGCGGGCCGCGGCGCGGTCAAGCACCGTCACCACACACGCGAACTCGGTCGACATCGGCGTGTCCCGGAACCGCTCGGACAGGTCTGCATTATCGGCCAGCTCCGCAATGAACAGCGGCGCCGCTGCCATGACGGCAAAGCAACGTTGCGCGGTCTCAGATCTGTCGCCAAGACCGAGAAGTGCGCGGCCGGGACGGTTTGTCGTGTTGGGTGACCGTCGCAGAGTTAGGGGTGTGCACCGTCGTGCGCTAGTCGGTTGACGTGGATCCAGCGGTCGAGGTGTTCCATGACGGTGGGGAGGTGCTTGCCGCCGGTGAGCATGTGGTCTGCTCCCTCGATTTCGGCGTACTCACCGCGCGAATAGCGTGCCGCGGTTTGGCGACACACGCGCGGTGACGTCAGGCGGTCTCGGGTCCCTCCGACGACCAGCACAGGCACGCTCACCGCGCTGTGGTCGACGCGCGTGGCGTGACCGCGATCCAGGAAAGGGAAAACGATTTCGCAGTATGCGCGCCCAGATTCGAATAGGCCGTGGCCGCTGTGCATTTCGCGTGCGGTCGCCTCATCCTGCGCGGCGGCTTCGACGCGGCGGAAGGCCTTCCACGTTGGTGGACGAAGTGGCTTGCGCCAGGGAGCACCCTGTAGGAAATGGTGTCCGAAGACCCGCAAGGCCGAAAGCGGACCGCGAATGCCGGCAACCGGGGCGGGTGCCAGACAGAACAGTCCGCGAGTGGGAGTGGACGCCGCGACGAGTTGGCCGATCAGCCCGCCCAGCGAACACCCGCCGATGAGCGGGCT
>DATFCF010000072.1:0-3973 GCA_035253445.1 Mycobacterium sp. | reverse complement strand
TCCAACAGCACATCGGTGCGATCCGAGAGCGCCTTGATCACCTCGTGCGGGTCGCGAGTGCGAATCACCATGGTCCGCGAGTCGTCATTCAAAACTCTTGCTTCAGAAGATATTTCGCGCTCCCCGACGACGACGCGCAGTGGCTGACGCTCGGCGAGGCTGCCGTCGGGTCGCCGCGCGGTCAGTACGGGGTCGTCGACGAAGACGGTTCCGGTGCCCACAATGATCGCGTCGGCCGCGGCGCTGCGGCCGTCGACGCTGGTGGCGTACTTCCACGTGACGTGGGGTAACCCGGTGCGCTGCTTGTGCAGCCACTCACGCAGCGGGCCACCCGCGACCTCGCCGGTCAGCACCCCGGCAGCCACCTCCAGCCCCAACTCGGCCAGCCGAGTCGCCCCACCGGCGGCCTGCGGGTTCGGGTCGGCGACGGCATAGGCCACCGTCGAAACTTGTGACGCCACAAGGGCATCCACGCACGGCGGGGTGCGGCCATGGTGGTTGCACGGCTCCAGCGTCACAACGGCGGTGCCTCCGACGGCCTTCTCCCCCGCCCTCCGCAGCGCCACCACTTCGGCATGCGGCCCACCGGGCGGCTCCGTGGCGCCGACACCCGC
This sequence comes from Mycobacterium sp., assembly GCA_035253445.1. Taxonomy (GTDB): domain Bacteria; phylum Actinomycetota; class Actinomycetes; order Mycobacteriales; family Mycobacteriaceae; genus Mycobacterium. The sequence goes on along the minus strand of DATFCF010000072.1, from coordinate 3,359 downwards.
GACCTCGCCGTCACGGTCCAGGATGACCGCCCCCACAGGCGGATTGGGATAGGTGTTGCCCTTGACGCGGTTGGACTGTTCGATCGCCAACCGCATCGCGGCCTCGAGGTTCATAAGCGCAGATGCTTGGACACCGCCGCGGCCTGCCGGCGCAACGACTCCACCGCGGCGCTGGGATCCTCGGCGCTGTAGACGGCCGAGCCCGCGACGAAGCAGTCCACCCCGGCAAGGGCCGCCTCTTCGATGGTGTCCTCGTTGATGCCGCCGTCGATCTCGACCACGATGGTCAGCTCTCCGGAATCGACCAGCCTGCGCGCAATGCCAACCTTCGGCAGTACCTCCGGAATGAACTTCTGCCCGCCGAACCCCGGCTCCACCGACATGATCAGCAGTGTGTCGAACTCCCGCAGAATCTCCAGGTACGGCTCCAGCGGGGTGCCGGGTTTGACCGACAGACCGGCCTTGGCACCTGCGGCGCGGATGTCACGGGCCACGCCGACGGGATTGTCGGTCGCCTCTGCGTGGATCGTCACGTTGTAGGCGCCGGCCTCGGCGTACGGCGGTGCCCAGCGGTCCGGATCGTCGATCATCAGATGGCAGTCCATCGGGATCGCGGTGGTCTTCAGCAACGACTCGACGACCGGCAGCCCGAGAGTCAGGTTGGGCACGAAATGGTTGTCCATCACGTCGACATGCAGCCAATCCGCGCCGGTCACGGCGGCGGCTTCGTCGGCCAGCCTGGCGAAGTCGGCGGCAAGGATCGACGGCGCGATCAGCGGCTTCGGCATGCTCGTCACCCTATCTGTTTGCTCTTCGCGCAAGCGCTCATCGCACCTTGAGGGCGGCCGCGAACATCGCATCGGTGCCGTGCCGGTGCGGCCACAGCTGCACGTACGGCCCGTCCCCCAGACCCTCGACGGGTTCGAACAGCGGCCGGGTGTCCAGTGCGGTGACCTTGTGCCGGCGCACCGCGTCGGCGACGACGCCGACGGTCTCGGCCAGGTGCGGCGAGCAGGTTGCGTACAACACCACACCACCGGGCCGCGTCAGCCGGATCGCCGAGGCCAGCAGTTCGCGCTGCAGCTTGACCAGGTCAGCCACGTCCCCGGGTTGACGACGCCAGCGGGCCTCCGGCCGCCGCCGCAATGCCCCCAGTCCGGTACACGGCGCGTCGACGAGCACGCGGTCGAATCCCGGCTCGATGCCGGGGTCGCGGCCGTCGACCCGCAGCACCTCGACCGGAAGGCCGCGACTGTTCTGCTCGACGAATTCGGCCCGCCGATCATTGGGTTCGACGGCGGTGACGCCGCCCTCGCTCAGCGCGGCCAGCAGCGCTGTCTTACCGCCCGGCCCCGCGCACAGGTCCAGCCAGCGGCCACCGTCGGACCCGTCCAGTTCGGCCAGCGTCAGCGCACGGGCCACCAGCTGACTGCCCTCGTCCTGGACCAGCGCCTTGCCGTCGCGGATCGCCTCGAGCCGCCCCGGATCGCCGCCCGCCAGGTACACCGCATACGGCGAATAGCGGCCGACGGTGCCGTTCACCTGCTCAGCGAGTTCCTCGGCGGTCAGCACGCCCGGCCGGGCAGCCAGATGCACCGCGGGCCGCTCGTCGTCGCTCGCCAGCAGCGCGTCGAGCTGTCCCGCGTCGGCGCCGAGCGCGTCGGCGAACGCCTGAGCGATCCAGCGCGGATGGGCATGGGTGAACGCCGCGTGCCCCACCGGGTCGGTGGTAGCCGGTGGGGCCAGCTCGTCGACCCAGGATTGCTCGTCGCGACCGGCGATGGTGCGCAGCACGCCGTTGACGAAACCGGCTCGTGCCGAGTCGAATTCGATGCCGGCCTGCTCGACGGTGGTGGACACGGCGGCGTGGGCGTCGACGCGGGTGCGCAGCAATTGGTAAGTGCCCAGCCGCAGCAGTTCCAGCAGCACGGGGTCGATCCGGTCGGGCGAGCGGCCTGCGGCGTGAGCGATGACGGTGTCGAGCAGGCCGCGGGTGCGGCACGTCCCGTACGTCAGCTCCGTGGCGAAGGCCGCGTCGCGCCCGCTGATCCCGCGTTCGCGCAGCAGCGCAGGTAGTGCCAGGTTTGCATACGCGTCTTGCTCCGACACCGCGCGCAGCACGTCGAATGCCGCGCGGCGGGCCGGGTCGAGCGGCTTGCGGCGCGACGGTCGCTTGTCGCGGGATTGGTCCCCGCGGTCGTCCCCCTGCCCCCTGGGATGCCGGGTCACAGCGCTCGCGCCTCATCGTCGAGGCGGGCCCCGCGCGCCCAGTCGGCGGCGTTCATGAGCTTCTTGCCGGGTGGCTGAATCTGGCCGAGCAGCACCGGCTCCGAGCCCGTCCCGATCCGCACGCCGTCGCGGCCGATCCGAATCGCGCCGGGCGCCAGGCTGTTCGGCGAGGTCGTGTCCACGCTGACGGGACCGACCTTGACGCGCAGGTCGCCGATCATCGTCCAGGCACCGGGGCTGGGCGTGACCGCGCGGATGCGTCGCTCGACGACGTGGGCAGGCAGGTCCCAGCGCACCCGCGCCTGCTCGACGGTGATCTTCGGCGCGATGGTGACACCGTCCGCGGGCTGCGGGACTGGGGTCAGCGAGCCGTCGGCCACGCCGTCCAGCGTCGTCTCCAGCAGCGCAGCACCCGAAACCGAAAGCCGCTCAAGCAGATCCCCCGCCGTGTCAACCGGCCGGATCGTCTCGGTGACCACGCCGTAGACCGGCCCCGAATCGAGGGCAGGTTCGATCTGGAACGTCGTCGCTCCCGTCACCGTGTCGCCTGCCGCGATCGCCGCCTGTACCGGCGCCGCGCCGCGCCAGGCCGGTAAGAGCGAGAAGTGCAGGTTGACCCAGCCGCGATCGGGTACAGCGAGCAACCGCTGGGACAGCAGCGCACCGTAGGCGACCACCGCGCAGCACTCCGGCGCCAGCTCTGTCAGCTCGGCGACGAACTCGTCGGAGTTGGGCCGCGGCGGGCGCAGCAGCGGGATGTCGTGTTCGAGTGCCAGCCGGGCCACCGGCGACGGTGACGGTTTTGCCCGCCGACCCGCAGCGGCATCCGGACGAGTCAGCACCGCCACCACGTCGTGGCGCGGCGATTCGATGAGCCGACGCAACGACGGCAGCGCGGGGTCCGGAGTGCCGGCGAAGACAAGACGCACCGCGCCAGTGTAGGAGTGCCGATGGTGCTGGATGCTCAGGCACCGACGTCGCCGACCAGATCATCCGGGTGGCGGGGCGCGTGGGGCGACTAGCGCGGCGTCTGGTAATACTCGCGTTCGTCTACGCCGGCCAGCGGCGCGACGAACATCCACGGGATCGTGGTGAGTAGCCGGTTCAGCGTGGCCACCGAGTCGTTGTAG
>DATFCF010000071.1:0-2474 GCA_035253445.1 Mycobacterium sp. | reverse complement strand
CGCGGCCGCGCCGGTGCTGGGCCTCACCACCGCGATCATCGCGATCGGCATCGCGATTCCGTACACGGTGCTCGGCCGCAAACTCGGCATGGTCGAGTTGCCGCTGGAATATTTCGGCTGGCTGGCCGCGACCGTCGTCGCCTATTGCGCGCTGACGCAATTCGTCAAGACGATCTACATGCGCAAGTTCGGGCGCTGGCTATAGCGCCCGATTGGCCGGCAGGTCAGCTCGATTTCCGCCAGTTGACCTTCACCACGCTGTTGTTTTCCTTGACCGGCTCGGAAAGGTCCGCATTGCCCGATCCGGTCATCGTGATCAGCGATGCGGCGGCGAGGTCGTCGAAGTTCAGGCTGCCGCCGGCGATGCATTCGTCGAAGTAGCACGCGGCGTAATCGGTGAGGTTGGCGACCGCGCCGTTCACGGTGGGGCGCTCGACGATCCATTCGGCAACGTTGCCGGTGAGTGCCGTGCGGCTGGGCGCCGTGATGTCGAAGCGGGTGCCCACGCCGGTGGATTGGTTGCTGTAGTACACCGTCGCGTGCGTGGTGGAATCGGCGCAGATCAGGCAATACATCACGTCACCGGGCGAGACCGGCAGGTTCGAGATTTTCACTTCGCCGGCCGGGAACCATTCCCACCAGGTGTAGACCTGCGTCGCGGTGATGAACCAGATCTTGGTGACCTGGGTTTCGGTGCCTGCCTGCATCACGTCGGAGGAATTCCAGCCGTCGATGCCGACCCACTCGGACGCGTAGAACGTGCCGTCGCTAGGCGCGTTCGCACTCGGCACCGTCCACTGTCCGCCGACGAAGCGGTACGGCTTGTCGGCCGGTGCGAACACGGCGGCGCCCGACCAATTGTTCGACGTCGCATTCGACACCAGCAGCGGCGCCGCCTTCGCGCGCCGCTGCAGGGAACGACCCACGCGCATCGGTCCGTGGCTGATGTTCTCGTGGTGTTCGAACTCCGGCGCGATCCACAATCGGGTGCGTCCGATCGCGCGCTCCCAGAGCCGCGCGAGACGCGGTTCGGTCCGGGCGTCGGGGCGCCGCGGCAGACGCTGCGCGGCCAGTTGCCGCGCCGACGCGGTCAACGGATCGAAGCTTTCGGGCAGCGGTCCGAAACCACGCACCTTGAAGCCCTTCGACGTCAGCGTCTTCGGCACCGACGCGATCTGCGGATTCCGGCGGCGGGTCGCCGATCCGGGTTTCCCTCGGTTGCCGCTGCCCTTGGTAGCCATAATGGTTCCTCCTCGTCGTTCCGGAAAAAACGCGGGATGCACTTCCGCTTCGATCCGCCGCGCCCATCAGCTCGCAGAAAGCGCGAAGGCCCGGTTGTCGCTGTCGCTGTAGCCGAGGTAGCTGCCCCAACCGTCGGTCGCCATCTCGTAAACGTCGAGGCGCTCGCCAAATGCAGCGGTCGTGCACTCCGGCTGATTGGCGCAGGCCGCCGGCAAATTGAGCGTCATCATGTCGTGCACGCTGCGGCTGATGGCGAAGCTGCCGACGCCGCCCGAGCTGGTGATGATGGACGTGGCACTGCGCACGACGAGGAAGTCATGCGTGGCGAAGCTGTGTGGATGGTAAGCCACATAGGGCATGGTCACGCTGGCGCCCGGACCGTAGTGGACCACGCCGCAGCATGGGTCGGCGGTGCCGCTCGGCGTGGATGGCGCGCCAATGCCAGCCCAGCAGTGGTTGTTGTCGACGTGCAGCGTGAGGACAAGGCTGTTGCCCTGCACCAGCGTGCCACCCCCGGGTTGCACGACCGTGTTCGCCTTCACCGTGTGGATGGTGCCGCTCAGGTTGGCGCTGTCAGGCACGTAGTAATCGATGCCTTTGGCCGTGACGTTGACCAGATTGCCGGCCGCGTCATAGAGGTCGAGCTTGATCTGATAGAGCCCGCTGCCGTCGCTCGTGCCGCCCACCAGGGAACCGTCCGGGTTGAACGCCAGACCGGGCGAGAAAGCGACGCTGTCGAACTCGCCGTTTTCCGTATCAAGTACCGCGTTGGCAACTGTCCATTGGCCTGCCGGCGGCAGCGCCGGCGGGATTTCAAAGAGCGCAAGCTGCTGTCCGCCCACCGTCCTGTAGTTCGGCCCTAGTGGGTATCGCTCCACAACAAGATCGGTGCCGACCATATGGGCGTAATGGCGAGATACATCGCGTGTGATCGGCGTAAACGAACCGGTCGTGCCCTTGCGCCAGGAGAGCTGGTAGTAGTGGACTCCGAGCGTTTCGCGCAGCGAGTTGTCGAAATCAAGCCGTGGGCGCAGCACGCCGCCCCAGGGTGCACCGCTTTCCAGCAGGCCAAGATTCGAACCGGTTGCTCCGGCGGCGCCACCGCCAAAAATGGCATTGATCGACGTGTTTCCGATGGCGGTGAACAGCACCCAGTTGGCGCCTGCGACCACCGGGGCGCAGGGCGAGCACGTCATGGCGAACGGGTTCGTCGTGATGAGCGTGACCTGTGT
>DATFCF010000070.1:0-3128 GCA_035253445.1 Mycobacterium sp. | reverse complement strand
GTCAGCCGGTTGCGGTCCAAGGGGAACACACCATTGAGGAAGGTGTCCCACTGCTGAACCGTCAAGGTCCGATCCTGACCATCAACCAGACTCAGTTCGTTGTCCAGGCCTGCGTGAGAAGTGCCCGTGCTCACGAACAGTGACGTGACGGCTCCCGAAATCGCGATAACCAACGCGATCAGCACCCGACTGATTGCCTTCATGCTCTCCCTAGCTATGTCGACGAAGACCCGGCCGGGTCCCCGTGCTCTGTACGCCAACCACCCATCGGTGCTGAGACCTCCGCGCGTCTCGAATTAGAGAGATCACGTGTTGTTCTCATGCCCTACTCAGATGGGCACGGGGAACGTAACCGCGACTCATCGGGGCGGCAACGCGACGTGCTCATCGGGTCCGTGCGTATAGTCCGCCATTCATTCTTTGCTGGCCGGAGGTCCGCGCGAGGAAATTGCACTGGATGCCGACGCCACATACGGCCATGACCAGCCGCCCCGGTTGGTCACCGACGCGGATGCCGAGTAGAGCGAACATGCATATCGTATGCCGAAAGTGCAAGTCACCGCACAATCACAACGAGGCAAACCCTTGTCAGGCGACAACCGTTCACCTCGCCGCCGTCGCCTTCATGAGAATCAACGCTCGCTCGCCGTAGCTGCGTCAGGGTCGGTAAAGAAGAGCATCTGGTTAACTGCGCGTGGCGCAAGCCCATCAATAGAGTCGCCAGCACTCATTAGTTTGTGACGGACGTCATACGTAGATGGGTTCGGGCGCCACCGCCTCACAGAGCCAGACGGCGACGCGGCCGAGCTGACCGGTGCCGCAAACCGGCGCGCTAGCGTGGGTTAGGTGGCACGCAAGCAGATGAACAGCAAGCAAGAGGCAAGCTGGCTCTGGGTGCCGTTGATCATCGGTCTGATCATCGGCGTGACCGTGGCTGGGATGACAGGTCAGTGGTGGTGGTCGACGGTCGGGGTGCTGGTCGGAGCGGCGGTGGGCGCCGCAGGCGCAGGCAAGTTGCGCTGGCCCGGTTCCAGTTAGCGGCTTCTAGTCTTCGGGAACCTCGCGTTCGATTTCGTCGAGCCAGGTGCGGGCCGACATGTCCGACGGTGCGCGCCAGTCACCACGCGGTGAGAGCGAACCACCGACTGAGACTTTGGGTCCGTTCGGCAATGCCGAGCGCTTGAACTGAGCGAATGAGTAGTAGCGCTGCGCGAAGACCTGCAGCCAGTGCCGAATCTCCTTGAGCGAGTACGACGGACGCTTGTTCTCGGGAAACCCGACAGGCCAGTCGCCGCGCTCAGGGTCGCTCCACGCATGCCAGGCCAGGAACGCGACCTTCGACGGCCGGAACCCGAACCGGAGCACCTGGAACAGCGAAAAGTCCTGCAGCACATACGGCCCGACCTTGGCCTCGCTGCTCTGGATCTCCTCGTCCTCGCCCGTCGGGACGAGTTCGGGGGTGATCTCGGTGTCGAGCACCGACTGCAGCACTTCGTTGACCGCGTCGTCGAACTCGTGTGACGAAATCACCCAGCGGATCAGGTGCTGGATCAGCGTCTTGGGCACGCCGCCATTGACGTTGTAGTGCGACATCTGGTCGCCCACACCATAGGTGGACCACCCCAACGCCAGCTCGGATAGATCCCCGGTGCCCAGCACGATGCCGCCGCGCTGATTGGCCAGCCGGAACAGGTAATCGGTGCGCAGCCCGGCCTGCACATTCTCGAACGTAACGTCGTAAACCTTCTCACCGCGGGAGAACGGGTGGTCCATCTCGGTGAGCATCAGCTCGGCAGTCGACCTGATGTCGATCGTCTCGAATGTGATGCCGAGCGCTTCGGCGAGCCGCGTGGCGTTGCCCTTGGTGCGTTCGCCGGTCGCGAAGCCGGGCAACGTGAACGCCAGAATGTCGCTGCGCGGGCGCCCTTCCCGGTCCATCGCACGCGCCGCGACAATCAACGCATGTGTGGAGTCCAGGCCGCCCGAAAGGCCAAGCACCACCTTCGGGTAGTCCAACGCTCGCAGCCGCTGCTCCAGACCAGCGACCTGGATGTTGTACGCCTCGTAGCAATCCTGTTCCAGCCGTGCCTCATTCGACGGAACGAACGGGAACCGCTCGACCTCGCGCAGCAGGCCGATGTCACCGGACGGCGGATCGAGCACAAACTCCACCCGCCGGAACGACTCCGCGCTGATCTGGTGGTGGCGGGCGTTGTCGTCGAACGTGCCCATGCGCAGCCGTTCCGAGCGCAGCAGCTCCAGATCCACATCGGCGATCGAGCGTCGCTCGCCCTTGGGGAACCGTTCGGATTGCGCCAGACACACGCCGTTCTCCCACACCATCGTCTGGCCGTCCCAGGCCAAATCGGTTGTGGACTCGCCCTCCCCCGCCGCGGCGTAGACGTACGCGGCCAGGCAGCGCGACGACGCCGAGCGCGCAAGCAGGCAGCGGTCCTCGGCCCTGCCGATGGTGATCGGGCTGCCGGACAGGTTGGCCAGTACCGTCGCCCCAGCCAACGCGGCCTCCGCGCTGGGCGGCACAGGAACGAACATGTCCTCGCAGATCTCGACGTGCAGCACGAAGCCGGGCAGATCGGTCGCGGTGAACAACAAATCCGGACCGAACGGGACGTCCGCGTCACCGATCCTGATGGCGCCGCGCATGTCGTCGCCGGTCGCCATCTGGCGTTTCTCGTAGAACTCCCGGTATGTGGGCAGATAGGACTTCGGCACCACGCCCAGCACCCTGCCGCGGTGGATCACCACAGCGGTGTTGTAGATCCGGTGCGTATACCGCAGCGGGGCGCCGACCACCAAGACCGGCATCAGTTCGGCGGAGGCGACCACGACGTCGAGCACCGCGTCCTCGACGGCGTCCAGCAGCGCGTCCTGCATCAGGATGTCCTCGATCGAGTACCCCGACAGCGCCAGCTCGGGGAACACCGCCACCCCGACGCCGTCGTCGTGGCATTCACGCGCGACGCGCAGCACCGCCTCGGCGTTGTCGGCCGGAACGGCGATCGAGGTATTGATCGTGCATGCCGCCACCCGGAGGAACCCGTGGTGGTACGCGGAGTGGAAGTCCATGCGAGCGGAGGCGACCTTCCTCGTGAGGGGTGACACCGGAG
>DATFCF010000069.1:0-2762 GCA_035253445.1 Mycobacterium sp. | reverse complement strand
GCCCTCGGCGTTGCCGCTGTTGCCCGCTTCGGTGACGGCCTTGTTCGCCTCGGGATGCTTGGCGAACCAGTCACCGGTCTGCGCGCCGACAGTGCCGATAGCGTTGCTCAGCCCGGACACGGTGCAGTCGGCGTCCGCGGCTGCCGTCGGCATTGCGACCGCGCCGGTCAGTCCCGCCAGCGCTCCGGCGGCAACCACGCCTGCAAACCCGCGGCGCATCGTCATTCCAGAAATTCGCATACCTCAACTCCTCTGTCAGGGCCCTGCGGTTCCCCCAACTCAGTGGGCCGCTAACCACAGTACGGAACTGAGGATCTGCCGAGGTCTGAAGCGCTTTTGATTTACAGCGGGATGTTCTTGTGCCGTCCGCGGCGGGCCGGCGCCTCGGCCAGTGCCTGGGTCAGCTTGCTGCGGGTGTGCGCCGGATCGATCTTCTCGTCGACGACGCCGATCTCGATGGCGGAATCGACTCCGCCCGCGATCCGCTCGTGCTCGGCGGCAAGCTCCTCGTGCAGCGCCTCGCGCTCGTCGTCGGACGCGGCGGCCAGCTTCTTCTTGTGCAGGATGCCGACCGCGGCCTTGGCGCCCATCACGGCGACCTCGGCGTCCGGCCACGCGAACACCTTCGTCGCGTTCAGCGAGCGCGAGTTCATCGCGATGTAGGCGCCGCCGTAGATCTTGCGGGTCACCAGCGTCACGCGCGGAACGGTGGCCTCACCGAAGGCGTGCAGCAGCTTGGCGCCACGGCGCACCACGCCACCCCACTCCTGGTCGACACCGGGCAGATAGCCGGGCACGTCGACGACGACGATCAGCGGAATGCCGAATGCGTCGCACAGCCGCACGAAACGTGCTGCCTTCTCCGCGCTTTCGGAGTTCAGGTAGCCGCCCAGCCGAAGCGGGTTATTGGCGAGCAGGCCGACAGTGCGGCCGGACAGCCTGCCGAGCCCGATCACCATCGACGGCGCCCACTTGGCCTGGAACTCCTCGAAGGGTGCGTCAGCGTCGAGCAGCGCTTCGACGAGCGGGTGCACGTCGTAGGCCCGGCGGGCCGACTCGGGCAGAAGAGCGTGCAGGTCGGTGTCGCCCGCTTCGGCCTTCGTGCGGTCGAAATGGCCCTGCTGGCAGAACAACCCGACCAGCCGACGGCCGCGCGCATACGCGTCGAGCTCGTCGTCGGCGACGATGTGGCACACACCGGACTTCTTGTGGTGGGTGTCGGGTCCGCCGAGCGACGCCATGTCGACGTCCTCGCCGGTGACACTGCGCACGATGTCGGGGCCGGTGACGAACACCCGGCTGTCGGGCGCCATCACGATGACGTCGGTGAGGGCGGGCCCGTAAGCCGCGCCGCCAGCAGCGAATCCGACGACTACGGAAATCTGCGGGATGTAACCCGACGCCCGGATCATCGCCTCGAAGACGAGACCGACCGCGTGCAGCGCCTTGACGCCCTCGGCGAGCCGCGCGCCGCCCGAGTGCCAGATCCCGACGATCGGGCTCTGGTCCTCGATCGCGGTGTCGTAGGCGTTGACGATGTGAGCGCAGCCTTCCACTCCCATCGCGCCGCCCATGACGGTGCCGTCGGTGCAGAACGCGACCGTGCGCACGCCGTTGACCGTGCCGGCGGCGGCGAGCACACCGGAACGGTCCCGCTCATGCAGGAACTCGAGCGTGCAGTCGTCGTCGAAGAACGTCTTGAGGCGCAGAAGCGGGTCGCGGGGATCGGTTGATTCGCCGACTGCCTCGGGGGCCGTGATTGTCATCGAAACCTCCTTGTACGGCCGGATTATCGGGCGCTCAGTATTTCCCGAAGGCGAGCGCCACGTTGTGCCCACCGAATCCGAACGAGTTGTTGATCGCGTAGTTGTAATTGCCGGGTCGCGGCGAGCCGGAGACGACGTCGAGGTCGATGTCCGGGTCCAGGTTCTTCAGGTTGAGCGTCGGCGGAATCACGCCGTGCTTCAGCGCGAGGACCGTCAGGATCGACTCGACGGCACCGACGGCGCCGACCGAGTGGCCGAGCGCGGACTTCGGTGCGTACACCGCAGGCTTGTGCCCGCCCATCGTGTTGTTGATCGCCTGCCCCTCGGCCACGTCGCCGACGCTGGTGCCGGTGGCATGCGCGTTGATGTGGTCGATGTCGGTGGGCTTGAGGCCCGCCAACTGAATCGCCCGCGTCATCGCGTGGCCGGCCTGCTCCCCGTTGGGGTCGGGCGCCACGATGTGGAAGCCGTCCGAGGTGATGCTGGCCCCCATCAACCGTGCATAGATGGTGGCACCGCGCGCCTTGGCGTGCTCCTCGGTCTCGATGACCAGCAGGGCACCGGCCTCGCCGAAGACGAACCCGTTGCGGTCCTTGTCGAACGGACGGCACGCGCCCGCAGGGTCATCGTTGGTGGTGGACAACACGATTCGCATCTGCGCGAACCCTGCGATCGGCACCGCCTCGATCTTCGTCTCGACGCCACCGCAGATCGCCACGTCGGCCTCGCCCAGCACGATGTTGCGCCACGCGTGCGCGACGCCCTCGGAGCCGGACGCGCAGGCCGAGACGGGGGTGATGACCCCGGCCCTGGCCTTGCGTTCCAGACCGACCGCGGCCGCGGCCGCGTTGGGCATGTACATCTGGACCGCGAGCGGCGAAACCGCGCGAAGGCCCTTCTGCCGCATGCCGTCGTAGGCGAACAGGAGCTCCTCGCTGGAACCCATGCCGGTGCCGATCGAGACCATCAGTCGCTTCGGATCGACCTCGGGCTCGC